>CAZDRG010000029.1:0-8012 GCA_964508015.1 uncultured Bdellovibrionales bacterium | reverse complement strand
TCTTGTCAATTCTCATTCCTTCTGCTAGGATATTTGCACGCTCCTTTGAGTTCGTCTTTTTTTGTTACTCACCATACAATGCTATGAAAACTGGTATTCACCCAACCTACAACGAAAAAGCTACCATCACTTGTGCCTGCGGTGCCGTTCTGACAACAGGATCGGTACTCGAAGCAACTTCCATTGATATTTGTTCACAGTGCCATCCTTTTTACACTGGCAAGAAGAAATTCATTGATGTCACTGGTCGCGTTGAACGCTTCAAGAAGCTGACAGAGCTCTCCCAGGCGAAAGCAGGTTCTCTTCAGCCAAAAAAGGCTCGCGTCTCTCAGAAAAACACGAGTGCTGAGGCTGCAGTATAAGCAGTTCACCGCGCCTCTCAGATTCCCAATGAACATGCTTGTTCCGTCCCATTTTCTGAGAATCGTACCCATAGGGATTTCGCTATCAACCATGTCCGAAACCCCACTCCGGGGTTTTTGCTTTTTCTTAGCCATGCTATAGTCCAAGGAGACTATCACTGAAGATGTATGAATATTCACACACTTATAGCCGATATAGAATCTGAATATGCCTCACTTGAGGTCAGTTTAAACACGCCAGAAATTACTGCTGATTTGAAGCAACTCATGACACTCGGACGAAGAAAGGCTGAACTTGATATACTCATGACGCCCATCAACGAACTCAAGACCCTCGAACAAAACATGCGTGGTAATGCAGAAATCACACAAGATACCGAATCTGATCCAGAACTCAAAGACCTAGCATTTGAAGAAAATGCTCTCCTTGCTCAAAAAAAGGACGCACTTGAGAAGCATCTTCATCATCTTCTTCTTCCGAAAGATCCGCACGATGAAAAAGACATTATTGTGGAAATACGAGCTGGTGCCGGTGGAGATGAGTCAAGTCTCTTTGCAACAGAACTTTTTCGCATGTACGCGCGCTATGCGGAACGATTGGGATGGAAGACGACGCTTCTTCACTCCAATCAAACCGAGGTCGGTGGATTCAAAGAAGCCGTATTTGAAATAACTCGTGGACAAAGCGAATATCCCGTTTATTCTAAGCTCAAATATGAATCCGGTGTTCATCGCGTACAGCGTGTCCCAGAAACAGAAAAAATTGGTCGTATTCATACTTCCACTGCTACCGTCGCGGTTCTTCCTCAGGCTGAAGAAGTTGACATCAACATCAATACTAGCGATGTCCGCGTAGATACCTTCTGCTCGTCTGGTCCGGGTGGACAGTCGGTCAATACCACGTATAGTGCGGTCCGCCTGACTCATATTCCGACAGGGCTGGTTGTTTCCTGCCAGGATGAAAAATCTCAGATAAAAAACAAAGATAAAGCAATGAAAGTTCTTCGCTCGCGTCTTTTGCAACTCGAAGAAGACAGGCGAAATAAGGAACTTGGAGATGCACGAAGAAGCCAGATTGGTACAGGAGATCGAAGCGAAAAAATTCGTACCTATAATTACCCGCAAGATCGTATCACGGATCATCGTATCAAACTTTCTTTAAGTAACGTCCCCTCAATTCTTGCTGGGAATATAGACCCCATTATCAAGGCACTCGAAGAAGAGGATATGCGACTCAAACTTGAGGCTGCTGAAAACCGAGCACTCTCATGAAAAGTTCAGTACACGGTCTTTTTACTCTCCGCCCATCCTCCGTCTCTCCAGAGGATTTTTTCTTACTTCTTTCTTTCGTTTCACGAAAATCAAAAGAATATCTTGTCGCCCACCCCGAGCATCTTTTCTCAGAAACAATAAATCAGAAATTCGACGCTCTTTTACAGCGACGAGCTTGCCACGAACCCATTGCCTATCTTATCGGACAGAAAGAGTTTTATGGTTTTCAGTTTTCCGTCAACTCATCCACACTCATTCCTCGACCTGAAACTGAACTTCTTGTAGAAGCAGTGATTGAAAGTATTGTCAGTCAAACAAACAATCCTCCGCAACATACCAAAAAAAAAGTTCTCACACTTGTTGATGTTGGGACGGGAAGTGGAAATATTCTTCTCTCTCTTCTCAAGACTCTCGAGAAAAAGATGTTGCCTATACCAATGTCTTGTTTTGGTCTTGATATTTCAAATGAAGCGATCAATCTTGCGAAGAAGAATGCACGTGTGATCCATCCAAACATACGAGCTCGTTTTCTACAAAGCGATCTTCTTCAGGCTCTCCCATCACAAGCCATCTCACTTTCTGCTCATGTCTATATTCTTGCCAACCTTCCTTATCTTTCAGAACACATCTACCAAAACTGCACACCCGATGTAAAAGAATATGAACCAGCATCAGCCCTCGTCAGCGAAATGCAAGGTTGTCTTCATATCGAAAGACTGCTTCGAGAAATAGCTGTTATTCACTCTACACATCCCGAACTTCCTGTAGATATATGGCTTGAAATAAGCCCAGAACAAAAGGTGCTGTTTACCAAGAAAATACAGACTCTTCTCCCTGCAGCACGGCACTGTTTTCAAAAAGACCTTGCACAGAAATATCGATTCATACACATCCTGCTTCGAGCGTGATGGGGGGATCTTCTTCCTATAAATGACAAAATCCCCTCGTCGCAACGATGGGATTTTGTTTTTCTTTTTGTATTGAATACACAAAGACTACTGACGCTTCTTCGCGGTCTTCTTTACTGCCTTCTTTACCGCCTTCTTCACGGTCTTCTTTACGGCCTTCTTTGCTGTTTTCTTGGCTGCCATAATGTTCACCTCCTTCCATATATCACCGTGCCACATGATTGAACCATGACACGGAAACTGGTTATGGCACACAACACTTTTTTTATTGTTGTTTGTGCAAGCATGAAAATTCTTCATGCAATTTCATTATAGTATTTTTTTTGAAAAAAAACAAAGATTTTTTTTCATGTCAAGAATAATTCGCATACAAAATAATAATAATAATAATAATAATAATATCCATACAAAAAAATGTCCCGTATCATTTCTTTAGTGATTCAATTATATTTTTTTCTTTTCATTGCACAACATGATGTGATAAAAATTTTATTCTCCCCTACTGCATCACATAATATCTTCCGCATTCGATAGTCTTTCTTTTTTGCTGACAAAATATTCTCTCCATCCTCGTTTTGAATTCATTCAGTATTCTGTCCCATGCAAACATCTCTTATTCTCACACACGCACCAGAAATACAAAGAACTTTTCTTACGGGTACAGCTATCTCGTTCTTCTAAGCCACCAGAAACAATCTCACTGAAGACCGACTTACTCAAAACACTGAAAATACCTTTTTCTTAGCCATAAAGAACCAATTTTGTCCAGTTGACACCCTCCGGACAGAAATCTACTATAAGGAGAAGGGGGGTCGATTGGCTCCTATCCAGATACCTGGATTCCCCGAGCCGCCAGTCGCTTCAACGCAAGCAGTCGTTTAAAAAAGATAATACTAGAAAGAGAGGTGAACAAATTTATGAATGAATCGAACAAAGACGAAGATGATCCGCTTTTTGAGGAAACTTCTTCTAGCGAAGTTGGTACTTGGCTTCAAGAAAATCTCAGAGTCATCGTGAGTGTGTTTATTGTTGGTGCAATCGCGCTTGGTATCTATTCCTACTCTCAGCGCACGGAAACAGTATCCATTGATGAAATTGATGAATCAGAAATATCTGAAACTGCTGATAACACTGACGTGAACACCACAGAAAACGCCGATACTGCCGAGGAAACACAAAAGGTCCTCGCTGATGTCCCTGCCGAAATGTCACATGAAACTGAGGATTCTTTTGCTGAAACCGCAATTCTTGGAGACGGGACCACTCACCTTGCGCGTCGTGCGCTCGCGAACTCCCTCGAAAAAAACCCGGACTCATCACTGACAGCAGAACATAAGATTTATATCGAAGACTATCTCCGCAAGCATGTCGGGCAGAAACAGGTTCATGTTGGTACATCTGTTGAATTTTCGAAAAGCCTGATCAATGAGGCTATTGCGCAATCGAAAACACTCAATAACCATCAACTGAACAACCTGAAGAAATATTCCGCTCGTGTTGCAGCTTATCGCTAGATATTTCTTTCCCAGTCCTTTCTTGTCCTTTCAGTAAAACCCCGGAAACTCCCGGGGTTTTACTGTTATGGGCAACATAATAATTATTACTTAGCATATTTCACAAGGAGCGAGAAATCATCAATTTTCAAATTGCATGATGTCTCCTACGCGGAAAGCTACCGCGCCCCCGGCGTTGATTTCAATCACTCTGTCTGCTTCTTCTTCAGGTCGAAAAATACTTTTTGAGAATGGTGATAGATTCCGTTCAATCCCCACGATCGTGTCCCCTGCCAACCACATTATATCAATCGAAAATCGCATATCTTTCATCCAAAAGGCCCATTTTCTTTTTTCAGGAAAAATAAAAAGAAGAGCACAGTCCTGACAAAGAGACTCGCGTCCGCTTAAACCTCTGACTTGTTCCTGCTGCGTATCCGCTATTTCGAGAGAATATCGTCTGTTTCCAATCATCACACCCTGAGGATATACTGGTTGAGATGTAAACCAGTCGAATTTCAAAGCACACCACCAGAGACTGAGCAGGAAAATACCACATCCCAACAATATCGCTTTCCATCTCGTTCCTCGCATAGTCATCCTGTAAGTATTCAAAGAAGACATTCTATCTGAAAGATGGTTCATTTCTGCGAACCTTTCTGGCTATATACAGGGAGAATAAAATTACCGTCACAAAAGAGAGCACAAGAATAAACAGCTTTTCTCCATTTCTTGTCTGGAGAGATAAATAGGCTACAAGAGCTGTAAACATAATAAGCGCCAAAGTAATACGACTCCTCGACCAACCAAAGGAGGCCAGTTTGTGATGAAGATGGCGACGGTCTTTCTCAAAAATTGACACTCCTGATAAAAACCGCTCTGCAATAACTAAACATGCATCTGCTACCGGAAGAATAAGCACAAGTAACGCAGTAGCAATCTTGGTCCCAGCCGCAGTCGATAAAAATACCAGAAGAAAACCAAGAAACATAGATCCGCTCGTTCCAGCAAAAATACGGGCGGGCGGTAAATTAAACAAGAGAAATCCCAATACAGCACCAGCACCACAGGCTGCAATAATAGCGAAAGCGGGTTGATATACTTCTGGCTTCAATGAAAGAAAAAAAATGGTTATCAGAGCGATAAACGAAACACCCCCACACAGACCATCTGACCCATCAAGCCAATTCAAAGCGTTCATGACAAGCATCAGCCATCCCAGACCGACGACAAACACCAATAAAAGGGATAACTCCGGAACAAGTGACCACGTGCCACCAAATGGGTTTGTGATAAACAAAATTCTCGCCCCAAAAAGGAAAAGGAGAAGTCCAAGAACTGTCTGAAAAAAAAATTGTGCCCGCCAAGAAAGATGAAATACATCATCCCATATACTAAATCCAAGAACAATACCGCTGCCCAGCAGAAATCCCCAAAGAGGAGTGGTCATAACTACCCGGCCATCGAAGGCTAATGCAGAAAAAAAACCAGAGAGAAGGGCCACCCCTCCAAAACGAATCCAAAATTTCTCCCGATTACGAAGCCACCGAAACTGACGAATCAGAGCGAAAAAAACGAGCAAAAGAATGGTTGTTACACCGAAAGCGACGAGAAACGGCTCTAAAAAAAATTCGACCATACTCTCTAATACAATTCTGCCCTCCCAGGAATGTCATTCAATAATTGATGTAAACCACCGAGATACATCCAAGAAACACGCTAGCGATGAGCAATGTTGATCCAAGAAGAAGTAGATATGCCGCGATGCGTTCACGTTGAATCATATAGAATCGATAGGCCATGAAAGAGTTCATCAAAACAAACATGCATGCGATGCCAGGAAGAATGAGTGTTTGCCACCAGGCGCCCAGAAGGTCTACTCCAAAATAGACATTATAATGGAGAACCGTCAGAGCATCTGATGGACGGAGAAAGAAAGAAAGAAAACCGGTAAGACCCGATACCAGAACCAATTGCATTAAAAAAAGAGAACGAACAATGCTGTTTGCAAAAAATGATTTCCCTTCTCCAACTTTTGAGAGAGATACTTCGGTTTCTAGCCGTAATTGTTCACGCAACCAGTTATTCATAAGGTATCTGTTCGAGTGTCCCTCTCCGTGGGGGATGCTCCTGGGATTAGTCCTTGTCCACCGTGTACTCGTGTGAGCTCATCTTCGAAACGGTCCAAGATCCGCTCAGCATCTTCATATTTCTTCCGTGCATTCCCAAGATGCCCCCCCAGCACCTCGAATTCCTTCGCGAAACGATCGTGACTTTGCATTAATTTCCCTAGTTGCCCCATGATTTCTTGAGCCTGCTTCTCGATCCGCATACCTTGGAGACCAAAGAGGATAATCTTTAAATAGGCATAAAAAGAATTTGGCGAAACAGGGATTACCCTTCTCTCAGTCAAATAAGAAAGAAGCCCTTGTTCTTCTTCATCTTTGATAATCATTTCGTAATACACGTTTTCCGCTGGAATATACATCAGCGCGATATCAAGAGTTCCTTCGCTCGGCACGATATATTTTGTGGTAATCGCGTCAACGTGTTTTTTCACATCAGTCAAAAACTGCCGCCGAGCCATACGTCGCTCATCATCAGTCGCGGCGATCAAAAGACGTTTAAAATTTTCGAGAGGAAATTTTGAATCCACACTGATATCACCACCTTTCAATCGAATCAGCGCGTCGACTGTGTCTCCGCTCTTAAATGTATGCTGCGTGACGTAGTACTCTTTTGGCAACATCTTCTCAAGAAGATCATAGAGCATCATTTCGCCAAATCCTCCTCGAATTTTTGGTGCTGTTAATATTTCCTGAAGTGATGCGACATCTCTACTCACTTCCAAAATTTGTCGATTCACTTGATCTACCTGAGCCAATCGATCACGTACTTCAATGAATGACCTCGCTGCCGTATCAAGTCGTTTATCAAGATGAACTGCGTTATCAGACAATCGACTATCAAGTAAATTCTGAAAGCCATGTAACTGATGATTAATCACCTGTGCCATGCGATCAAGACGTTCATCAAAACGCCGGTCCAATGATTCAATGCGCTGAGTCACCTCTTGCTGTCCGTTTCCTCTCGTAATCCCTTTCAGTCGAAGCAGCAAAAGTAGAAACCCAGCACCAACGAGTATGCCAATCAGTAGCGTCCCAAAGAATTCCATACTCTTTTTCTGCTTGAGAGAGTTATTTGTGTATTCCAGCAATAAAGCGCTTCAACTCAGGTACTTTATTAATCACCTCTTCATAAGGTCCTTCGAGAAATTCCACAAAAAACCGATCCAGCATATTCAACCGATAATGCAATTCCTCGGAATTCATCAACACGAATTGAATCTCCTTCCCAACTTCGGCCTCTAAATACTGTATCGCATGGCGCAGCTTGGTTCGATTTACATTATTGACCACAAGAATCATATCCACCTTGCTCTTTGAGTAATTCAAGAAAAGGCCGCTAATCAGAATCAGTTTCACTTCACCAATTCCCTTAAGCTTTTTAAAAACCTGGGATTGCGCGTGCACGTTGAGTTTTGAGGCAAGACTTTTCAATTCGGTATAAAAAGGAAATTCCGTATTTGTTACGTATACTTTTTTCCCTTTGCGTGTTTTCTCAGTGATCATTCGAAGCTTTATAAGCTTGTTGACTTCTCGGGCGACATCAATTCGTGGCAACAGAATTTTCGCAGTTACATCGAGCACGGCATACTCGCCTTCGGTATTCAAAAGAAAAAAACGAATAACTCGGGCCCGGGCTTTCGATCCAAACATCGCGTCAAAGAGAGCAAGAGACATAACTTCCAGTACATAGAGGAATTACAGTATACTATCTCTGGTAGTATACGGCAGAGTTTAGAGAAAAGTCAACGAAAAATACCTTCTTTAAGCCCAGATACAAGCCGTATTGTATGCTATACTAGAAAGATGAAGCTATGAGAGAGCAAAAAGGAGAAAAATCTCATGATTTTC
>CAZDRG010000028.1:4954-8701 GCA_964508015.1 uncultured Bdellovibrionales bacterium | reverse complement strand
AGAAAAAAATGCTGGATGAAGCCAAACGTGAGTTGGGCGAAACCGTGCTTTTGGCAGTAGAGAAAGTTCTGCGCGAAAAGATGGATGCGACAAAAGAGAAGGAATTTATCGAACGACAGGTGAATTAAATATGCGACTTTCCATACGACAATATGCGCAGGCACTCCTTGATCTTGAACGAGAACAGGAGGGCATGGAAGTTGTGCAGAAGGGCGAGCGCTTTGTCTTGTGGCTCTCTCGTCGGGGTGAAGTCGGGAAGCTCAGGAGTATTGTTCGTGAAGCTGAGCGTTTGATACGCGAGCAGTCTGGTAGAGCCGCCGTTCGCATCACTACGGCGTATCAGGTAGACTCGACACTCCGATCGGTGTTAGAGCGGGAAGCAGTCAGAGTGTTTGCTGGTAAAAAGGTGGAGGCTTCTTTTGTAACCGATACACAGGTTATTGGTGGTTCGAAAATGCAGAGTGAAGAAATCTTATATGATGCCACGCTAAAAACTCGTTTCGAACGACTCGGAAAAAGTCTCAGAGGATAACAAAGAAAAGACATGTTGTATATGGGATATAGCATATAGTATGGAGCAAACTCCAAGGCTCCATAGTAGATTCTAAATTCGATATTCTGAAAATTGTATGCCGAATCCTCTTATTGAAGAATTGAAGAAGCAGATTAGTGAATTTCATCATGAGCCAAAGGCCGAAGCCATTGGTGTGGTGCTCGAAGTTGGTGATGGAGTGGCGCGTGTCTCTGGTCTGTCTGGGGTTATGGTTTCTGAAATGATCGAGTTTGAGAATGGCGCGTTTGGTGTGGCGCTGAATCTGGAGGAAGGTGAAGCGGGTGTGATGCTTTTGGGTGAGACGGGCGATATTAAAGAGGGAACTGTTGCCAAATCGACAGGACGTATTCTTTCTGTGCCGGTATCAGACACAGTGATTGGACGAGTCGTGAATGCTCTTGGGGCTGCTATTGATGGCAAGGGGAAAATCGAGGCGTCCAAGTACTATCCAGTTGAAAAAATTGCACCGGGTGTTATTACTCGTCAATCGGTAAATCAGCCATTGCAAACTGGTATCAAGGCTATCGACGCGTTGATTCCTGTTGGGCGCGGGCAACGCGAACTTATCATTGGTGATCGCCAGACAGGCAAAACGGCTATCGCTATCGATACGATTATTAATCAGCGCGGTCAAGATGTGATTTGTATTTACGTGGCTATCGGTCAAAAGGAATCCAAAGTCGCTCGTATTGTCGCTGAGCTTGAAAAAGCTGGAGCGATGGACTATACCGCTATTGTAGTAGCGGGAGCATCTGAAGCAGCAGCTCTCTCCTTTATCGCACCATATGCTGGTTGTGCTCTGGGAGAATACTTTATGGACCAAGGTAAGGACGTTCTGGTGATTTATGATGATCTTTCTAAGCACGCGGTGGCCTATCGTCAGATTTCCTTGATTCTTCGTCGTCCGCCGGGACGTGAGGCTTATCCAGGAGATGTCTTTTACCTTCACTCCCGCCTGTTGGAACGAAGTGCGAAGTTGAACAAAGATTTTGGTGGAGGATCAATCACAGCGCTTCCGATTATTGAAACACAGGCTGGTGACGTGTCGGCCTATATTCCAACCAATGTTATTTCTATCACCGATGGACAGATTTATCTGGAAGCGGACCTTTTCTACAAAGGCGTACGTCCAGCATTGAATGTCGGACTGTCTGTCTCTCGCGTGGGTTCATCGGCACAGATTAAGGCGATGAAGCAGGTAGCAGGAACACTCCGTCTTGACCTAGCACAGTTTCGTGAACTTGAAGCCTTTGCTCAATTTGGTTCAGACTTGGATGAAAAGACGCGATCGTTGATTGAGCGAGGTCGGCGGGCAGTAGAAATTCTCAAACAGCCCCAATACGCTCCGTTGCCAGTTGAGAAAGAAGTGGCCATTCTCTACGCACTCACTCGTGGGCATTTGGATGACGTGAAGATTGATGATCTGGCACGTTTTGAAAAGGAATTTGTTACCTATTTTGAGACGAGTGGAAAGGAAGCTATCGACGGCATCGTAAAAGAAAGGGCTCTGACACCTGAAGTGGAAGCATTACTGAAGAAACATATCGAAGAATTCAAGCAGGGATTTTCGGTCTAGTATTTTTGAATATCTCCCTGAGAAGGCGAAAGAAAATTTTTCCTTGCTGTTCGTCAGAACGAAGGGCATCGGAAAAATCTCCTCCCGCCTTCTCAGGGAGAGACTGACGAAAGAATATCTTTCCTTGCTGTTCGTCAGAACGAAGGGCATCGGAAAAATCCCTTTCCGTTTTCTCAGGGAGAGACTGGTGAAAAAATATCTTTCCTCGTTCATCAAAATAATAGTATCGGAAAAATCCCTTCCTCTTTGTTCAAGAAACATCTGGAATAATCAAAAGCGTTGTATGGCTTCAATACGAGACATTCGAAGACGTATCAAGGGGGTGAAAGCCACCGGTAAGATTACGCGCGCGATGGAGATGATTTCGGCGGTCAAGATGCGCAAAGCAGTCGCTGCAGTTTTGGCGATTCGTCCATATGCAGAGAACGTCATCCAGGTTCTCCATCAACTCGCCGTGGTAGGAGAAGATCACCCACTGCTTGAAGAGCGTCCAGTCCAGAAACAGCTGTATGTGGTGATCACATCCAATCGTGGATTGTGTGGAGCATTTAATTCTCAGATTACCAAGCGGGTACGCCAGATACTTCGTGAAGATGCTGGACGTCAAGCCGAGTTCATCACGATTGGGAAAAAGGGGGATGCTGCTGTACGACGTTTACTTTCTTCCCCAGTCAATTCACAAGCAGGAAGTGAAATAGTTGCTTCATTTCCGGACGTGCTCGCAGTACCATCGGCTGAGGGGATGCGCCCCATCGCAAAGATTTTGATTGATGCTTTTGAAAGCAAGCGGATTGATCGCGTCGTGATGATTTATACGGACTTCAAGTCAATGCTCTCGCAAGAAGTGAAAGTGCGAGCCCTTTTGCCAGTCGTGGAAAAGGATGTTCAGAAAGCACTGAATGAGATCGAACATGGTGCGATCAAAGAGCGGGTGATGACCGCGGAGTATGTTATTGAACCATCTCCGAAAAAGGTGTTATGGAAAATGATTCCTCGTCTTTTGGAAATGGAACTTTATCACGCGCTTCTCGAAAGCAATGCCTCACAAGAATCGGCACGCATGATGGCAATGCGCAGTGCAACCGATGCAGGTAAGGAAATGGCCGCGAGTCTTACTCTTATGTACAATCAGATTCGTCAGCAGAAGATCACTCAGGAAATTGCTGAACTCTCAGCCGGTATGGCTGCGGTGTCAAAATAGAATGAGGGAATGAAAAAAATTCATCATGGAATCGTGAGAGATTCTTGATGCAGGTGGACATCGGTGCATGAGTGAGCGGATGAACAATGGATAAGAAAGAGTTCACGCGCACACTTATTAACTGAATTAAACGGATATCATTATGAATGCAGGTAAGTTGATACAAATTATCGGGCCGGTTGTTGATGCAGAATTCTCTGAAGCTGCGGCATTGCCGAAGATTTACGATGCGCTTGAAGTGACTCTGACCGATGGAGGAAAACTCGTGGTCGAGGTGCATCAGCATCTTGGTGGCGGTCGAGTGCGAGCGGTGGCAATGGGTTCAACGGATGGACTGAAGCGTGGTATGGAAGTGATTTCGACGGGAGCACCTATTTCGGTGCCGGTAGGAGAGATTACACTTGGACGTATGTTTGG
>CAZDRG010000028.1:0-4854 GCA_964508015.1 uncultured Bdellovibrionales bacterium | reverse complement strand
GGTGGATACTCTGTGTTTGCGGGTGTTGGAGAACGTACGCGTGAGGGAAATGATCTTTATCATGAAATGAAGGAGTCAGGCGTGCTTGATAAGACCGCACTGGTCTTCGGTCAGATGAATGAACCCCCGGGTGCACGCCAGCGCGTGGCTCTCACCGCTCTCACCATGGCGGAATCATTTCGTGATGACGAAGGGAAAGATGTACTGCTCTTTATTGATAATATTTTTCGTTTCACCCAGGCAGGATCGGAAGTATCCGCCCTTCTCGGTCGTATCCCAAGTGCGGTAGGATATCAGCCAACTTTGGCGGAGGAAATGGGAACGCTACAGGAACGTATCACTTCGACGAAGAGAGGATCTATAACCTCGGTTCAAGCGGTGTATGTACCAGCTGATGACTTGACTGATCCAGCACCAGCAACAACATTCGGGCATCTTGATTCGACGGTTGTGTTGTCTCGCGCATTGTCTGAACTGGGTATTTATCCAGCAGTTGATCCTCTTGATTCCAGCTCAACTATTCTCGATCCACAAATTCTTGGAGAGCGACACTATGCTGTAGCACGTAATGTGCAGCGAGTATTACAACGGTATAAGGATTTGCAGGATATCATTGCTATTCTTGGTATGGAAGAACTGACTGAAGAAGACAAGCTTGCTGTCGTGCGGGCGCGTAAGATTCAGAAGTATCTTTCACAACCATTCTTTGTAGCTGAACAGTTTACGGGTGCGCCAGGAAAATATGTGAAGCTCGAGGAAACAATCACGGGCTTTGAAAAAATTCTTTCAGGTGAGCTTGATGATATTCCGGAGCAGGCTTTTTATATGAAGGGAAATATTGAAGAAGTGATCGCCGAGGGGAGAAAATAATAGTTGACTTGTGGCGAGAGCGTCCAGGTGCTTTACCGATATACTTATGTCTATCAAATTCAAAATTGTGACGCCGGAAAAAACAGTTTCTGAGGAGGAAATTTATCAAGCGACCTTGCCGATTGAGGGTGGAGAGATAACTCTTCTTCCAGATCACATGCCTTACATTGGTTCGCTTCAGGCTGGAGAAATTTTGTTGCGTCATGAAATGAATGGAGAAGAGACTCTCTTGGCTACCTCGGGTGGTTTTGTTGAGTTTCATGACAACACATTGGTAGTCTTAGCAGATACGGCTGAGCGAGCAGCGGATATTGATTTGGCTCGGGCAGAAGAGGCTGAGAAGCGGGCGCAAGCTCTCATGGCGGAGCGCGTGCATGTGGATGATGAAGAATATGCTCGTGTAGCAGCCGCACTACAAAAAGAAATGGCTCGTGTTCGAGTAGCACGCAAACACCATAGCTCGGGGGGGCAGATGCAGAACCTCTGAGTCTTCTCTCGAATTCTATTCTTGTTTGCAACTTGGCTGATATGAAGGTTAATAAAAACCTTTAAGTTTCTCAAACAGCGTTTTGCAATAATTCGCATATCGGATCCGATGTAGGACTCGTAGATTGGCGGACGGAGTATTTCGTAGTACAGTTGGAGCAATCAATTTTTCATACACTTATGCAGAAAAAACTTCTTGTTTCAGCAGTTGTAGCCCTGGTCCTTATTGGAGGAGCGGTTTTGATGTGGGAAAAGCAAACAGTTCAGCCTGTGCCTCAGAATGAGGTCAAAAACGAGGAAAAGATTACGAATGAGAATCAAGTATTTGTGACCAATGTTGACCCTGATGTGAATCATTGGCAAACGAAAGAAACGGAATTCTTTACAATAAAATTTCCGAAAGAGTGGTATTGGATGGAGTCAGATTTGAAAGAGACGGGGTATCATTCCCAAGTAATTACGAATAACCCAGACTTCGATATAAATAAGTATGCAGATATTTCGCTGGCTACTAGTGGCAGTTCTTCTTTGATTTTTACGAATGCCACAGAGATCATAGTGACGATGAATGGTTTAGGGTGGCCAACAACCAATTCAGGAACACCGCACGACTTTATGAAGGGATTATTAGAAAGAATACGGGCAGTTCATCCGCTTGCAGATTGTTATTATGTTTCCGAATTAAGCAGTGTTCCGCTTACCGCGTTTTGTTCATATGGGGATGTAAATAATCAGGATGTTCAGAACTATTATACTTCTTATGCCGATCGAACTTTTGCTTTTACGGCAAGGAAGCTGGGTGAAAATAGATTAGATATGAAATTGATTCTAGAACAAATTGCCAAGAGTCGGGTAAGAAAGGAAAATTTTTAAATTTACATCTTCTCAATCGCATGACCTTTCGTGCGATTTATGAAGCGATGAATTTGCTTCTCAAAGAATATTGGTTCTTTGACAATCTTGTCTGAAAGAGATGTGAATCATGCTAGCGTACAGCGTTAGGTTCATTCTAGGTGGATTTCTGTTTGTCTGTGCATCAGCATTTGCAGGTGACCTGCAGTGCTACGGGTATACGTCCACAACCAGTCATTTCGCTTGCGGAACGCATGGCAACTGCACATGGTGGGCAGCGTACAAACGTCCCGATCTGGCGAGTGCTGGTATTTATGGAAATGGAGGAGAATGGTACAAAAACGCCCAAGATTTGAATTTTCTGGTCGGATCCGATCCGAGAAAGGGTGCCATAGTAGAATTTTCCTACTTCGGTCACGTCGCCTATGTCGAGAAAGTACATGCTGATGGATCATTCGATGTGACGGAGATGGATGCAACGGGCCAGATGGGAAGTGGTGTTCTTTACGCCACCTACAATCCACATGGCGATGGAACGTATCGTCGCAACAATGGTTCCACTCGATGGATCCTCAAAGGCTTCATCTACAAGACATCCTGTGATTTCACCAAAGAACGGTGCGAAATCCGCGTCAGCGGCTCCATCGGTTGGTTCCCCTCAGTCAGCGTGTGCTCCCAAGCATCACAGTGGTTCATCATCGGAACAGTCGATGGTGAACGAATTCCCATAGGTACGGGGAGTGTTGCTAATTGTCCCCAAGCATGTGTCCCTTCCAACTAATCTGAAGGAGTGTACAAGTGAAAGTCTTCTTAAGAATTGCCTGGAGTATGGTTTTTGCGAGCCTCCTTTTGAGTGACTGGGGAGGACACAGCAATGTAGCTGTGGCTTCTACGAATGTGGGCTGTGATGATGTCATCACCGTCGGTATCGGACCCGGTTTTCAAACCCAAGCCACCGATCCTCCTACTGCTGGTCTCCCTGACTTCGTCACTAAGTCAGCCCGGCTCTACGATGCATCTAGCATCGAACGTTACTCCTATCTCCAAACCGAAACTCACTCTGTCCATGCCATCATCGGAAACATCGGTGATGCTGACTGGGCCGGCTCAAGAGACGACATATATGTCACGATGTTCCTCTCGAATGGATACAAGGAAGACTCTCACAGCGAATGGCGACGAGTCGGAACGCAACAAATCCAGCGGGGGAATATCAATGTCGGAAACAAGAAAGACGAATATTTCACCGTCAATTTAGCGACACTCAACAATGGCCTTCCTCTTCCTCCCGGTATTTACAACTACGTTGTCTGCCCCGATCGGAAAGAAGATCAAGACAATGGTGACGGTGAGGTTCCGGAAATGCACAAGAGCAATAATTGCAGTTCCGAAGTCGTGTTCCAGGTTGCAGTAGATCCGAGCTACGTGTCTCCGCTCCCTGACTTCATGATCCATTCTTTCCGTTTCCTGCAGCCACCGTATTACGCCGCTGACCCAGTGCGTTTTGCTGGCTCTATCAAGAACCAAGGTGCCATTCGCCCAGCGACGGGCATTCGGAGTTCCTACTCCATTTCGTGCAATGGGGGACCAGTGCAGTATCTGACTGATGACGGCACCGACGCGAACCAGCTTGATCCAGGTGAATCAGCTCCCGAAGAAAACAAGAGTCTTGTCTATCTCCCCAATACTCCGGGAAAATGTACAGCCTGGATGTGTGCTGACTCTCAAAATGCCGTACACGAATCAGACGAGGCGAACAACTGCCAGGATCTCAACTTCACTCTTCCACCTCGCCCAGCCGCCAACCTCTCTTTTTACAAGTTGCAAGACAAAGAGGGGTGTTGTACGACCAATACCGGAGACCGCATTAAGCCTCATAGCTATGTGTACAACAGCGGATCAGCCGCTCCCAGTTATCCATATCCGCAGGTGATCTACCATATCAGTAGTCCAATTGCGACCGGAGGAGCCTACATTCATATCGGCAATGGAAGTTTCAGAATGACAGACATCCCTCCCGGTGGCACGGATGATGAGCATATGGACGGCAACGGCTGGCAGATTCCCAAGACCAGTGCCTGGAAGAAACAGTGGCACACGGTTCGGGCTTGCATCCGCGCCGATGGTAGCCAGCCGGTTGGTGACCCAAACACCGAGGTTTGTACGTATTACCAGCGGTTTTCGAAGAAGTAATGATTTCTCGTGTATCAATGTTTTGGTGTCCCAGTGGATTTTCGCTGGGACACTTTTTTTTATGTACTATCGTATATCAACTGGCTTTTGGTACAACGGGGAAAGACCGTGCTTCGCTCTTGGTCAACAGACACCTTTTCGGTATATATTGGAGAGAGTTAATTTGTCGGACTGCCAGATGTGCATGGACATTACCACATAGTCTTGCTTTTTTCTTCATCGCGTGTTATTCTCTTTGGACAACTGAGAAAGTCCGACGTGGTTCCCGCCTGGTCTCTGAGAGATCGGGATTAGGAATCACACTCCTCTGTCCCGAGACTTTCTTTGTTGGCGGAGTTTTGTTTGTTATCAGGCAGTTTTATTCATTAGTAAGAAAAAAGAGTATGGCTCTGGAATATGAGTTGTTTTATCTGGTTGGGGAGAAAAAGGAAGCAGAACTTCCACAAATCAAAG
>CAZDRG010000027.1:0-9365 GCA_964508015.1 uncultured Bdellovibrionales bacterium | reverse complement strand
GAAGTAGCTTTCGGCTTCTTTCGAGAGTACGACTCCGTAGTCGCACCCACCCCGGAGGAGTTTTGCCATTCCGTAGTTGAGCAAGCCGACGAAGATGTCGCCATGCTTGACTTCGGTGACGAACACATTCTTCCAGCTGCGCGAAGCAATGGCTTGGCGCAAGCTTGCCGCTGTGCCGCCAAAGTCATGTTCGACGTAGGACTCATCCCGCGGGACGAGCACTTCGATGCGCGAGATGAACGGCATGCCGCTCACCTTGACGGAGAGCATTTTTTCGATGCTTGCCAAAGTGACTTCAAGAGTGCTTGCCAAAAATTTCGGCTCGCGGGCGAAACAGCGCAGGAGAGCGCCAACTTTTTTCGTGTTCAGCAACATGGTGATACCTCCAGTCGGTAGGCCAAGAAGGTTCAAATCCTTCGAGGCTCCTGGTTGTGAAATCCCACTTTTGAGGTGGGAGTACGGTGTTATACGCTTTGTACGCATAACACTAAATTATACTATTTCTAACGGAAAAAGTCAATGTTACATTTCGTGTGGGTTTTAGCTCATATTTTTTTAAAGGTTTTGATCATTGTTAGCATTGACATTTTGCCTCTAAATCGATAGAGTGATTTTCAATCTTGATTGGATTGAAGTAAGAAGATATTTTGTTCGCTGCTTGGTGCAGTTTTGAAAAATGAAGAGTGAAGGAGAAGATGATGCACACGATTGGTTCCTTTTTTAGGCCTCAGATTGCGGTTGTGATTCGTTGGTTTCAGGCGGGTTGCGGTTTTCCTGATCCGAAGCAGAACGGCGCGCCAAAATTGTTTGATGAATTAGACTTCGAGACACGCCTGGTGCGTCCACTCCGGACTTTTTTGAGTTCCAGGGACGCTTCGATGAAGCAAATCGTCATTGTTTCGAACGGCGATGCGCGTTTTGGTCTGGGTGAACACGTTGATGGTACTGGTGAGACAGCGACTATGATGGCTCTTAGGAGGGCGTTTCCTGATGAGATCAAGGATGGTTTGATTCGCATTCTCGTCGATCGGGATTGGGGAAACAATGCCGGAAGTGCACATGCCTTGAATCTTGGTTGGCGGTCCGCCGTTGAACAGGAGGAGATATCGTATGTACTGTCATGGAATCCTGAAATGGCGATGACGGGAGGTATCCTTGCGCGCATGTTGTCACATCTCGAGCAACACAACCTGGACTTCGTGGGTGTGTATCGAAAGCGGTACTGGCTGTTGTACCAGTGGAGGTTGGCGCAGAACACCGCCTGCCTCTGGTCAGTGGAGACCCTCCAATCGATCAACGGATTTTCTCCCGAGAATTGCGATGGAAATGATCGGCAAACGATAACTGTTCCTGGGTTTGGAGTGGTCACTCGAGCCGGTATGGACGATTTTGATCTCGCGCTGAGGTGTTGGCTGACTCAAGGACGACCACTGCGCTGGGGGATGGTGTGTCGAGCGGATCCGGTGTTGTGGGATGTCGATTTTGTGTCGGGTGATCCGCGCTCCACCATGCTACAAGCGAAGATTGCTCGTCAGCCGAGTATTATCGAGGCCTGGGTAGAGCATCATTTCCCAGGAGAGAGGTTTTCGGAAGTCATGGACACTTTTTTTGCGGAGGGACATTCGGAATAAGGAGGATGACAGAAGGACGAGGGGCCGGGGGAATATTTTCCTTCGGCCCCTTTTTTATACCTCTTTTCCTTGCCTTAAAACGCTTTTTTCCGTAGTGTGAGAGAGAGGCTCATTTTTTGGCGGAGGTTTTGGAGAGTATTTGCTCCGTGAAATGGAAAAAAGACTGTATTATGCATCAGGAACACATTCGAAATTTTTGTATTATCGCGCATATTGACCATGGAAAAAGTACCTTGGCCGATCGTTTGATTGAGCTGACGCATACCGTGGAGAATCGCAAAATGAAGGATCAGGTACTCGATCAGATGGATCTTGAGCGAGAACGCGGTATTACAATAAAGCTTCAGCCGGTACAAATGCACTACACGATGAATCAGGTGATGTACCAGTTGAACCTGGTTGATACGCCTGGGCACGTTGACTTTCATTATGAGGTTTCTCGTTCGCTCGCGGCAGTCGAGGGAGCGGTGTTGTTGGTTGACGCGACCAAGGGTGTACAGGCTCAGACATTGGCGAATCTCTACCTGGCTATCGAGCAAGGACTGACTATTATACCCGTGGTAAATAAAATCGATCTGCCGAATGCCCAGGTAGAGAAGACTAAGAAAGAAATTGTACATATTCTCGGTTGTCCAGAAGAAGACATCTTGGAAGCGAGCGGAAAGACTGGGCTGGGTGTTCAAACTGTGCTCGAGCGAGTTATCGAGCGGGTACCAGCGCCAGGGGGGAGTCGTGAGGGGAAGCTCCGCGCTCTTATTTTCGACTCTGTTTATAATGTCTATAAAGGAGTGGTTGCTTGTGTACGAGTGGTAGACGGGAGTGTGAAGCGAGACGATATCCTTCATATGTTAGGAACCGGGCACGAAAGCGTGACGGTGGAAGTAGGATTTTTCAAGCCGAATCTTGTACCGACACCAATACTTGAAGCGGGCATGATTGGGTATATCGCGACCGGACTGAAGGAAGTGGCGCATTGTCGTGTCGGTGACACGATTACCTGGAAGCCAAAAGATCGTGAGCCTGTTGGTGTCGAGATGCTTCCTGGATATCGAGAAATCAAGCCGACTGTTTATGCGAGCTTGTATCCCGTGGATGGCGATGAATATGGATCGATGCGCGACGCACTTGAGAAGCTCAAGTTGAATGACGCCGCTTTTGTTTTTGAACCGGAATCCAATGAGGCACTCGGGCGAGGATTTCGTTGTGGCTTTCTCGGACTTCTTCATCTGGAGATCATCCAGGAACGATTACGTCGTGAGTTCGACATGGAGCCGACCATCACCACGCCCTCTGTGGTGTATGAGATTCAGTTGATTGGTCAGGAGGAGCGATTTTCGATGTATTCTCCTTCAAGTCTTCCGGATCCTTCACATATCGAGATGATCTATGAACCGTATGTTGATCTATCAATTATTACGCCGAGTGAGTACCTGGGGAATGTCATGAATTTGTCGCAGAAAATCCGAGCGACGTATAAGAATACCGAATATCTTGATGAGACGCGAGTGTTGCTTTCGTTTGAGGCGCCACTGATGGATGTGATTGTAAATTTTCATGATGAACTTAAGAGTGCGACTCAGGGGTATGCCTCGATGAATTATGAGCCTATTGGGTACAGGGAAAGTGATGTGGAGCGTTTGGATATCTTGGTGGCTGGCGATCGTATTGATGCTTTCTCGCGAATGATACCAAAACGTCTCCTCCAAGAAGAAGGAAAGCGTATTGCTGAAAAGTTGAAGTTGGTAATTCCTCGACAAAACTTCGCTGTTGCAATCCAGGCTACCGTGGGCGCTAAGGTCATCGCCCGTGAGACAATTTCTGCGTATCGCAAAGACGTGACGGGAGGTCTTTATGGGGGGGATTTTTCTCGAAAGAAAAAACTGCTCGAAAAACAGAAACGGGGAAAAAAGAAGGCCAAGGAGTTAGGGCAAGGCAAAGTCTCTATCCCGGGTGAAGCATTTCTCGCGATACTGAAGAATTAACCTTCCATATTCTTGGAAAAAAAAATAAAAGAGGGTATACTGAAAAAGTAATTATTGTCATGCATGTTTATGGCTTTAGAACTTACAGAATCGAATTTTGATGCAGAGGTACTCAAAAGTGACAAGCCTGTTCTGGTAGATTTTTGGGCACCATGGTGTGGTCCGTGTCAGATGATGGGTCCGGTCATTGATGAGCTTGCGAGCGAGGTTACAAACGCCAAGATTGCCAAATTGAATGTTGATGATAATCCTGGGATCGCTCAAAAGTATGGTATTATGTCCATCCCCGCACTGAAGATTTTTAAAGGCGGACAAGTGGTCAAAGAGTTGGTTGGCGTTCAAGCAAAAGACAAGTTGAAAACAGAGCTCGGTGCAGTCTAGGGATTTCCCGTGTGCCTACCTCATAAAAACAAATATGAAAATTCATCGAGAGCAGATCGATCTTGAAAGCAAGTCGCAGATTCAATTTATCGACATTACTGATCAGGTCCAGGAAATTATTGATCATTCGGGTATTCGTGAAGGTCAGGTGCTGATTTATGCCCCACATACCACGATGGGCGTAGCTATTAATCACAATGAATCCATGCTCCTGCAGGATTTCATGCGTGTTCTGTACAAGCTTGTTCCAGTTGACGATCAGTACACACACGATTTGTTTGAGTTGAAGCGAGATAGCACATCAGATGGTCGAAGCAATGGCCATTCGCATTGCAAATCAATTCTTCTGGGGAACAGCGAAACAATCCCATTAGAGAAAGGAAAAATGCGTCTTACGGAGCGGCAAAATATTTTTGCGGTTGAATTTGACGGTTCGCGCAAACGTGATGTTTTGATACAGGTTATTGGGATATAATGAACCACGTGTATGGTACCTTTGGTAGATACATTGAAACAAAATAATTATCTGAGATCAGAAGAACTGGTCTCTGCTTTTGAATCTGTTTCTCGTGCCGAATTTCTCCCGCGAGAATTCGAAGATGAGGCTGATGC
Source organism: uncultured Bdellovibrionales bacterium (assembly GCA_964508015.1). Taxonomy (GTDB): domain Bacteria; phylum Patescibacteriota; class Minisyncoccia; order Moranbacterales; family UBA1568; genus JAGOSP01. The sequence continues at coordinate 4,759 of CAZDRG010000027.1, read as the reverse complement.
TGATATTGCTTTGCCAATCGGATATGGTCAAATGGGACCACAACCGAGTCTCACATCTGTCATGTTGGAATTACTTGAAGTCAAAGCTGGACATCGTGTGTTAGTGGTCGGGAGCGGTTCTGGCTGGGTGACTGGGTTAATCGCCTACATGGTAGGTCATCAAGGAAAAGTCATCGCGTTTGAAAAAATTGAAGATCTCTATCTTTTGGGGCAACGTAATCTTGAAAAGTTTGATTTTGTCAAAAGTGGACGTGTTGAGTGTTATCTGGGAGAAGGTCTAGACGATCTTCAGTCAGGTACTATATTCGATCGTATTTTGGTTTTGACTCCTGTTGATAGTATACCGCTGTCTTTCCAGCAGCGACTGGTACTTTCGGGGAAGATGGTAATGCCTATCCGAAATCATTTGTGTTATTTTGAAAAACGAAGCGAGGCTGAGTTGTATAAAGAAGAGTTCCCCGGATTTTTCTTTGTGCCATTGATTTTGAGATCATTTTGAATCGTCTCTCTCGAATAGCTTAATTGTTACCAAGTAATTCTGGTGTATGCGTTTTTATCTTCTTTCTTTTTTCTTTGCGTTGACTGTCGGTAGTGTCATCATACTTGGTTTGCTCGAGATGTGGTCTGGTCAATCTGGATTAGCATTGTCCGAACAAGTCTTTGAAGTCAAACACGGTCAAAATGCATGGATAGTCGCGACACATCTTGAGAATGAACGTATTGTACGTAATCGCTTTGGTTTTCTCTATGCCCTTGCTCGACTCAAGAAAATTGATGGTGGCATGGTGGCGGGTGAGTATGGTCTTTCTCCCACCTTATCATCGCGAGAAATCGCGCTACGCATAACCACGGGGCAATCTCTTTCTCAGGACATTCGTGTAACATTTCCAGAAGGTTTTACGGCTCTTCAGATAGCGAAACGACTCACAGAAGAAGGTCTCCCTGGTGAAAAATTTTTGTCGCTTACCAAAGAATCAATGGAAAAGTGGCGCGTTGAATTCACGTTTCTTCAGTCTGTCCCATCAGAAGGTGGATTGGAGGGTTTTCTTTTTCCTGATACCTACCGTTTTGATCGGCAAGCAGACGCCGAAGCTCTCGTTCGGACCTTTCTGGGGACATTCCAAAAGAAAGCCTGGCCAATTTTGGAGGCAGAAAATCCCTCGGGAGCTTTCAGTACCCTTATTCTTGCGAGTATTGTTGAAACCGAAGTTCAAAGTGATCGTGATCGAGCTATGGTAGCGGATTTGTTTTTGCGCCGGCTCGCGATTGGGCAGCCGCTTCAGAGTGACGCGACAGTAAAATACATACTCGGAAAAAATAAGGTGCAACATTCTTTTGCGGAGACACGGACTGACTCTCCTTACAACACGTATATGAACAAGGGGTTACCTCCTGGCCCGATTGCTAATCCTGGTTTGTCAGCAATAACAGCAACCTTGCATCCAACACACAATGAAAATCTTTACTTCTTGAGTGATCCCAAAACTGGTGAAACGATTTTTTCCAAAACTTTTGAGGAGCATGTGCAGAATAAATCAATACACGGTCTGTAAAGTAACGTATGCAGTGGACGCACCGAAATAAACTCGCAGCCTTTCATTTCGTGACCCTTTGTATTCTCTCGGTAACTTTTTGGAGATATTTTTTAGAAACCGTACTGCTTCCAGAAGCTCCTCGTCTTGCGATTGCTCTCGTGTTCGCTTCGAGCGTATTTACCTGGATGTTCGTCGGGTTTCTTTTGTGGAAGGAAAAATGGATGAAGGTGACAGGAGCGCTCGTTTTTACCATTCCGATTTTTTTTCAAACGACAGGATGGCAAGCGTATTTCGGTGGAATAGTAGTTATCTCTCTCTTGTATATGGCCGCCGTAATGGTGGAGCATGAACAGAAGGAGCGCCTGAAATTTTCTTCAGTACGGTCGCTCTTGGTATCGAAACAACTGAGCGTGCTTGCTTTCTCGATAGCCCTTTCTTTGGGATATTTTGCTTGTATCCGATCACTTTCATGGAGCGATCTTGAACCACGCTTTCGTCTGGGGCATGGAGTAACTGAAAAAATACTCGAATGGGGTGGGTATGTTCAACCCGAGCTCGGAACTTTAATTCAGCAGAAGAAAACAGTTGATGAATATCTTCTCTCTTTCAACCAAACATCTCTACTTTCGAATGATGACGCGACTAAGCAGTTTGAAGAACTGAATAATGAAGTTGGGCGCCTGAAGGCTCAGGGCATAAATGTTGAATTTTCCGGTGACGCGCTTTCTTCTGTACAGGGAGTAGCACGAGATAACGTGCTTGCAACTGGTCGCAAACAACTGAGCGAATTGGTAGGGAGACCAGTATGGGGGAATGAACAAATAGGGACAGTTTTTACCGAAGTTTTACAGACAAAATTATCTGCCTTGCTTGAGGGGAGCCGTGCGCGCGAGCATATTCCCGATCGAGTTTTGCCATTTTTTATTTCTCTGTTATTTTTCCTCACCGTGTGGCCGATAGGACTCCTCCTTTTCCCGATCTGGGGAGCTGTGGCCGCATTCTGGGTAGCCATTTTCCGTTCTTTTCAATGGATTGTCATTACTGAACACATGGTTATGCAAGAGCGAATTGATGACTAGCACTTGTACGTAAGAAATTATGGAAATTAGCACTCAAAAAGTCTGATTGCTAATTTTCTTATTTTCGGGTATGCTGGTTTTTGTGGGTTTTTGAAATCAATGGAAAAGAATATGGCAAAAGATTATTATGACATTCTAGGTGTTTCGAAAAGTGCTTCGCAGGATGAAATCAAGAAAGCATTTCGAAAACTGGCGCATAAGCATCACCCTGATAAATCCGGTGGGAATGAGGCGCTCTTTAAAGAAATGAATGAGGCATACGGAACGCTCTCAGATCCAGATAAAAGAGCACAGTATGATCGATTTGGACAAACATTTCAGGGAGGAAATCCTGGTGGTGGGGCATCGGCTGGTGGTTGGGATTTTGGTCAGTATGGCGGGAGCGGAAATGTAAAATTTGATTTTGGTGAAGGATTCGAGGATATTTTTTCGGGTGTTTTTGGTGGTGCAGGTCAGTCTGGTCGAGCCAAGCACGGGCAAGATATTCAGGTAGATGTTGAAATATCATTTGAAGAGATGGTGAGCGGCACGCAGAAGTCAGTTTCACTCCGCAAGCTTTCCATCTGTAGTACTTGCCAAGGATTAGGAGGAAAGCCGGGAACCAAAGAAGAAATGTGTAGGCGCTGTGATGGTCGTGGCCGGGTGCAGAAACAAGTGCAGAGTATTTTTGGAGTGATGGCGCAAGTGGTAACCTGCGACGCGTGTCAAGGGAAAGGAAAGACATTTGCTGAAGCATGTCAGGCGTGTCATGGCGCCGGAAGATCTCAACAATCGGAGACGATTGAGGTAAATATTCCTGCGGGAGTACAAGACGGGCAGGCTATTTCATTGAATGGCCATGGTGCCGCCGGGGAGCACGGAGCACCGTCTGGTGATTTGTTTGTTGTGTTACATGTGAAGCCTCATGGAGAATGGAAACGACGCGGAGATGACGTGCTTTCGTCTCTTGAAATACATTATCATCAAGCAGTACTCGGAGATAAATTGGATGTCTTAACAGTTGAGGGCCCAGTGAAAATGAAGATACCCGCTGGCACTCAGGGCGGAGAAGTGTTTCGGATTCGAGGAAAAGGAATCCCACATTTGGGTCGATATGGGCATGGTGATCATCTGGTGACAGTGAAGCTTCTTGTACCAAAAAAATTGTCACATGATGAGAAGAAATTGATTGAAAAATTAGCAGAAATATCTCGGCTGCAAGGACACGATTAAATCTGTATAAAAAATCGAAGAGGCTGGGCTATCTCCAACCTCTATTTGGTTTTAGACTCTCTTACGTGGTATACTAGAAATGTGTTCGGTATGATTTGATATTTATGATGTTCCATTATGAATAAACAAACGTGGAAGATTTTATTGATAGATGATGACGTTGATGCGCGAGGTGTGTATGCGGATGTGTTTCGAAAAGAACGCTGTGAAGATGTTCGTGAAGCGAATGATGGATTAGAGGGTTTGGAAATGGCAAATCAGATTGTGCCTGACATTATTGTGTCTGGTATTATTATGCCACGAATGGATGGATTCCAGTTGGTTGAGAATTTGCAGAAAAATGTCGCTACAGCGGACATCCCGGTAGTTTTTCTTTCGCACCTTGGACGCGAGGAAGATGAATCTCGAGCAAAGTCGCTTGGAGTAAGAGATTTTATCGTACAGAGTATGGTGTCTCCAATAGAGGGTGTGAATCGAATCAAAAATATCCTTGAGAATAAAGAATATTGTGTAAATATTGATTCGCATAGCTTGGACGCTGAGAGACTTACGAAAGAACTCGGTATTGATGAGAATTTTAAAACACCGGATGGTGGAAAATGGGTACTCCGGCTTCGATTGAAAAGTTTAAACAAACAGCAGTTTGATGCTGAATTGATTGCTGAATAGCTGGGCTGTTCTCGAGAGAAATATGACTGAGTGGAAATTTCGTATACCGGAGCGAAAAACGCTACCGGGCTCTCTCTATTCCGTAGTTGCATTATTACTGGAACAGCGAGGATATAATCAGGAAGATGAGAGAATTCGTTTCCTTTCTCCACAGTATGATCGTGATTTGCATGATCCGTTTTTGTTTTCTCAAATGGAACGGGTTATTGAGCGTATCGGAAATTCTCTCAAACGAAAAGAGACGATTGGTATTTTTGGCGATTA
>CAZDRG010000026.1:0-9657 GCA_964508015.1 uncultured Bdellovibrionales bacterium | reverse complement strand
ACCTCGCGCGAGCGGGGGAGAGTAGGTCAGTGCCGAGAACAGCGTCTTTCAAAATCATTTCAAGTCCCGGCGTTTTGCGCTGGGGTTTTTCGTTTGTGGTATACTGGGGAAAAGAGTGGGTAAAATGGTCAGATTTTTATTGTATGGCAGGTTCTCGAGTACTCAAACAAAGTATGATCGTGTCAGGATATATCGTTTTTTTTGTGACGATTTTTTTTAGCGTGTACTATTTTTTCATTCGGGTTGCCCCTACTTGTACTGATGGGAAGCAAAATCAAAACGAAGTGGGTACCGATTGCGGAGGGGTGTGCGCCAGGCAATGTGAGCCGCCATTGAATGCTAAAGATCTAATGACGCGTGAAGTGGCATTCGTGTTTTCGAGTCAGAAAAGTTATGATGTTTTGGCGAAAATTTACAATCCAAATGATATTGCAGGGGCTTCGCAATTTTCGTATACTCTCACCCTTCGGGATGCGTCTGGAACTCCTCTCGCGCAGCAATCAGGTACGTCATTTATTCTTCCTCAAGAAACGAAGTACCTGTTTGAATTCCATCTTATGACAGAGACGAGACCGACTCAGGCCACCATTGAAATTTCCCAGGTGATGTGGGAGCGCTTTCAGGGATATACTGAACGACCTCGAGTGATGGTAACACAACAGGCATATGAGCGTATTCAATCTGGTTCGGGTTATGGAGTCGCAACGGGATTGGTGATGAATGAAAGTCAGTATGATTTCCGTTCATTGCTCGTGAAAGTGGTTTTGCGTGATTTTGTCGGGAAACCTTTGGCTATTAACTCGACTGAAATGTTAACCATGCCGTCTAAGAGTCAGCGGGATTTTCGTCTCATTTGGCCGACGGCTTTCCCAGGTGAAGTTCAGAATATGGAGATGCTTGTTGACGCTGATATTTATCATTCAGCCAACTTCATTAGACAATCTTCCCCGGTGACTCCATTCTAGTCACTCTTATTTTTGAGAAAGAGGCATATCTTGAGACGGAGACTTATTCTGTTAGAAGTGGTTTCAGTAGGCACATCAGGAATTTTTATAACCCATATTGAGTATGAGCAAAAAGAAATTTTTTTATCTGAGCGCCGTCGTATTTCTTCTGACGGGTGTTATCGGATCTGGAATCGTTTCGGTCTTTCTCGGCGTGGAGCATATTCGGACGCTTTTTTTGGTGGTTTTTATTTGGTCGATTTGTGGTGTGCCATCCGTACTCTGTTTTCTCCTAGCCCTGTTTGCTCATTCAACAGAACCATTCATCGGCAAGAGCGATACGTCGCTTTCCTCATCGTTTATTGCCGCACTCGGTTTAATTGGCATGGTCTCTCTCATGATTCATTTTTCATCACTTTTCTCCTTCTGAATGTCCCGACGTCTCTTTCAGTTTGATTGGATACTCTTTGCCGCGATGATTCTTTTGATCGGAATGAGTTTACTGATTCTCTCAAGCCTTTCTTCTTCCGGTGGGACGAATTATTTTGTGAAACAAGGAGTTTTCGCAGCACTGGGTATCGGGACGATGTTTTTTGTGGCTTTTTTGGATTATCGACATATTGAGCGTGCCAGTACGCCTTTGTACTTTTTCATGCTGGGTGTTTTGGGACTACTCCTTGTCGTTGGTGCGACTGTCCGGGGGACATCAGGCTGGTTGTCATTTGGTGTTTTCCAGATACAGCCGGTTGAATTTGCAAAAATTGTGTTGATCTTGTTTCTCTCAAGTTTCATTCGGAAAAAAACCACTGAATTGGGTGAATGGACGCGTATTATCGCCTCACTTTTTCTTTCGGCTGCTATGATTTTCTTGGTTCTGAAACAGCCGGATCTTGGATCAAGTTTGGTATTGATGGCGATTTGGATGGGGATGATTTTGGTTGCTGGACTGCGTTTTTCTCATATGCTCACGCTGACTTTACTTGGGAGCTGTCTGATTGTGGGTGCTTGGTTTCTTCTGGCTCCCTATCAGAAAGATCGTATCAATACTTTTCTGCATCCAGAACGCGATCCGAAGGGGAGCGGCTATAATGTTCTGCAGTCTATGGTGGCAGTTGGGTCGGGAGGCACTTTTGGCAAAGGCATCGGCCATGGTTCTCAGTCACAGCTCGCCTTTCTCCCCGAAAGGCACACGGATTTTATTTATGCGGTTGTAGCTGAAGAACTCGGGCTGGTTGGCGCCTGGCTCGTTCTCATCTTGTACGGGATAATTCTCTACCGCATCCGCCGGATTGCTGATTTGGCGAGTGATAATGCTGGGTATCTTCTTGCTGTGGGTGCGCTTATTCTTTTTGTGACCCATATCGCAATTAATGTCGGTATGAATATCGGAGTGTTGCCAGTGACTGGATTACCAGCACCGCTTCTTTCTTACGGAGGAAGTTCTTTGCTCGCTTTTTGTGTGCTAATCGGACTTTTGCAAAGTGTCTACCGACACCAACGCGATTCGATGGGTGGACGCATTTCGCTCGAGCGCAATCTCCTTGAGCGTTAAATGAATGAAAGCTATAATGAAAGAAGAAAATTAAATTAGAGAGAGTATGGAAAATATTCAATCATTATCTTGCCATTGTTCAGGGAAGAGCAGACTCGCTGTCAAGATATTCGGAATCTTGGCGCTGACAGTCATTATTTTAGGGGCCTTGTTTAAGGATACTCTCAACGATATTTGGGGTGTAGCTTCGGGGAATACTTTGCAGGTGATTGGTCAAGGAACCGTGGATATACAACCTGACATGGCCAAATTTGATTTGGTAGTAAATTCAGTACTGGTGGCGACACCAGCGGATGCTATTGCACAAACCACAACAAAAATTATCCATGTGAAGGAAATCATCCGATCGCTCGGTGTCGACGAAAAAGATTTTCAGTTGACAGGATATGTTTTGAACCCACGCTACAAGACACGGGAATCGGATGAGAGCGCAACAGATACGCGAAAAACACAATCAGATATTGAAAAAGAACAACCCGTGATTCTCGGATATGATGCATCCCAACAGCTCACCGTTCGGGTTCGTGGTATCGACCAGGATCCGGAGAAGATTGACCGCATTTTAGCTGAGACTACTAAAATCGGAGTAAACCAAATCGGAGAAGCTGTATTTATGGCGAGCGACTTAAATGCCTTCAAACAAGAAGCTCGGCTGAAAGCCATTCGAGATTTGCAGGACAAAGCGATGGCGGTTGCTGATGCCGCCGGAGTGAAGATTGGCGGAGTATCGTATTGGTATGAGGAAACAATCAGTGCAGATGAGAAGTCTTCCGTATCGTATGCTGCATCAGGCGGCGAATCAACGAGTAAAGCAATTACGCCAGTTGGCGTGGTGGCACCTGACCCGGGTTCTTTGGGAACAACCATTCGTATTACCGCAAACTATGAGGTCACAAGACCGTCGCGTTGGAAATAGGCTTTCCAAAAAAGAGGAGAACCTAAATTTTCGAGATTTTTGACCTGAGGAGAGAGAGTTTTTGCGGAAATTGTTGAGAGTTTTGTTGTTTATATTATACCATGTATATTGTATAATTACAATACTCCGTGATTGACGGCTTGTCTTTTTTTTGGTATCTTTCATAAAGCTTTAAGACAGCTTTTTCGTTCTATGAGATATTTACTTATTATTCAGGCCGTTGTTGCGCTTCTTTTGGTGGTCTCTGTACTGCTCCAAAATCGCGGGTCAGGACTTGGATCAGCATTTGGGTCTGATTTTGGTGGGTATTATACGAAGCGGGGTATCGAAAAATTTCTCTTTTACGCCACAGCAGTGTTGGCGATTGTGTTTCTCGCCATCGCGGCGACAAATGTTTATTTCGCATCTGGGACAGGGGTCTAAGATTCTGATAGAGGAAGATTCCTTGAAGGAAGCGACTGATAACTGGTAATACGACGAGTATTTCACTTTTTACGAACATTCAGCGGGTGTTTCGTCAGGGCATGAGAAATGTCTTTCGCGCGCTTGGATTTTGGGAAAAAACACTGATTGTTGTTTTGTTGCTTCTTGCTGGGGGGGTATTTTGTTATTGGGTGAGCGCACTTTACACGACGAACACGCAGGAAATGCCTCAGTACGGGGGAAGATATAGGGAGGGAATTGTTGGTCAGCCAAGATACATAAACCCCATTTTATCTCAAACAAGTGACGCTGATGCAGATCTTGTACAGCTGGTTTTCGCGGGTCTGTATAAATATGACACTCAAGGAAAACTCGAGCTCAATATTGCGGAATCATCAGAAGTATCTGAAGATGGAAAAATATACACTGTGAAATTGAAAGAAGGTGTTCTCTTTCATGATGGAAGAGAAATGACGGCAGATGATGTTGTCTTTACCGTTCAGGCCATACAAAATCCGACGAATAAGAGTCCACTACGACAAAATTGGCAGACGGTGGATGTAAGGGTGGTGGATAAATATACAGTTCTTTTTGAATTACGGAAGCCCTACTTTGGTTTTCTTGAGAATCTTACTGTTGGCATCCTCCCGAAGCATCTGTGGTCGGAAATTAGTCCAGACCGTTTTCTGTTGGCTGACTATAATCTCGCGCCAGTTGGGTGTGGTCCCTATCGGTATGGAGAAGTAACCAAAGATTCGAACGGAGATATCCTGGAATATGAATTCCATGCTTTTGAGAAATTTTTTGGTGGAGCGCCTTTTATATCTCAATTTGTCTTTCGCTTCTACTCGGATGAAGAGTCTTTGATTGATGGATATCTTCGAAAGGAAGTTTCTGGCATGCAGGGTATTTCAGAGCAGGGAGTCTCGCGATTGGGTGAGCGTAAGAGTACTACCATACGGGAAATCAAGACACCTCGGTCATTTGCGGTTTTTTTCAATCAGACGGGGAGTCTTGTGTTGACATTCGATGAAGTGCGCGAGGCCTTGAATCGAGGGACGAACCGAGAAGCCATCATCAATGATTTGCTGGGCGGGAGAGGCACAGAGGCGACAGGACCATTCCTTACTTTTATGGAAGACTACGCTTCAGATCTTGCCTGGCCGACGTATGATCAAGAGCAGGCGAATCGTTTGTTGGATGAGAAAGAATGGATGCGGAATGGAGATGGCATTCGTGAAAAAAATGGGGTGACTTTGAATATTGAGTTGACGGTTCCTGATTGGCCAGAACTCGTGAAAACAGCCGAACTTTTGAAAACACAGTGGCAAGCACTTGGAATTACTTCAGAAATTACAGTTATGAACCCGGGAGATTTGCAGCGCAATGCCGTGCAGACACGTGAGTATCAGGCTTTACTGTACGGAGAACAGCCAATGCTTAACCAGGATCCGTATTCTTTCTGGCATTCGAGTCAAAAACGTGAATCTGGACTCAACTTGGCACTTTTTGATAGCGCGAGAGCCGATGAGAATTTAGCAGCAGCTCGAGAAACTTTGGATAGAGAACAGCGCAGATCTCTCTACCGTGATTTCCAGACAATTTATCTTGATGAGATGCCAGCCTTATTTTTGTTTAGCCCCTCTTATCTTTCTGTTTCGGACGGGAGCGTGCAGGGGATGAGTGTGGAACAAATAAATGCCTCGAGTGAACGCTTTGGTGATGTGAGTCGGTGGTATGTGAAAACAAAACGGACGTGGAAATAAAGAGCGCAAAACACGAGTTAATATGGAACAAGGAAGAAGGGATTTTTTGGTTCGAGACCATAGTTTTGTTGAGGTATTGAGTTTTAGACAGGTTATTCGCGATGCGCTACAATAGAATAGAAAAATATAAAGAGAAATACCTTATGACACACCCACTCGATACATACAATTTTCGGCAGATGATACTTGACAGCCCGGATCAATTCATGGTAGGATTAAAAATCGCTCAAGATATCAAACTTCCTGGCACATTCAAGTCAGTTATGATTTCGGGAATGGGTGGGTCGGCTTTACCGGGCAATCTTTTCCGAGTGTACCTCAGTGATTTGGCCCGACGAGAGAAAATAGCTGGCCAAAGAGTGGGTATATTTCAGAACCGTTTTTACGGTCTTCCATACGAAAGTTTCGATAATTGTCTCAATTTCATTTGTTCGTACTCAGGGAATACCGAAGAAACCATTGCTGCTTTTGAGGAGGCTATCGAAAATAATTTACCCTGTGTTGGGTTTTCGAGCGGCGGGAAGGTAGAATCATTGTGCCGGGAACATAGTATTCCTCATGTAAATATGCCGATTCCTGTAGAAGGGTTTCAGCCACGTATGGGGACAGGGTACTTTATCGGAGCGATGTACCAGGTGCTGGTAAATCAGGGCATGGTACCAGATACGACAGAAGAAATATCTCGTTATGCTGGGGTGCTCAAGGCGAAACTTGAAGAATTTGAAGCAATAGGCAAGGCTCTCTCGGAGAAATTGGCTGGAACCACACCGGTTATCTATAGTACAGTCCGTTACAAAAGCGTTGCTATGATTTGGAAGATCAAAATCAACGAGAATGCTAAAACACCAGCCTTTTGGAATTTTTTCCCTGAGTTGAATCATAATGAAATGGTTGGGTTTACTCTGCCGCAAGCAAAGTTTACCGTCGTGATGCTTCGAGATCCAGATGATCATCCAAAGAACAAGAAACGATTTGAGGTAACGGCTGGATTGTTGAGCGAAAAGGGTGTGTCAGTGGAAATAGTGGATATGCCAGGGGAGACAGTGTTTGAAAGAATGTTTGGATCAATTCTTATCGCAGATTTCACATCATATTATCTTGCGCTCGAATACGGTCAAAACCCGACGCCGGTCAATATGGTGGAACAACTGAAAAAGATGCTGTAGCGTATTTCGTGGATATGTTCGACGCTCTGATGCAGAAGCATGCTGCAGAAGAGGGAATTTTTGAAATGAGCATGCGAATTGAATACGGAGACTCCTTTGTAGGGATGTCTTTCTAGTTATTTTCGGGGATATGGTGGAATTGGTAGACACGCTAGCTTCAGGTGCTAGTGGTAGCAATACTGTGAGAGTTCGAGTCTCTCTATCCCCACAATGCATTTGTCGAAGCGCTTGTATGTAAAAGCGCAAAACAATCTACAAGAGCATATGTAATCTTTTTTACTTTGCATGACGTTATTCTCAGCCAGGATACTGGTTGAGAGTGCGTTAGGCATAAACGAAGAATGTATGGTACCAAGTACCCAAAACAATCGTGGGCAAAAATTTGCCCCGCGTGATGCATCGTCTCACCACCATGTATCAAAACGGCCAATCAGTCCGAGCCGCCAAGATGGACTTCCAGGAAAGACTGGCTCTGCTATCGGATCTTTTGAGGGCATCATCGCTCGCGAACAATCGAGTCGTGAGCAGCAGAACCGTCATCATCCGTCTTACACTCAGACAAATACCACGGGGGCATCTCGTCCTCCACGGGTGTATCATGCTGCTCCAGCCCGTCCAAAGGTAAATCATATTACCCCTGCCAATGCTCAACAGAAGGATGTGGTGAAGCAACGTGCGCCACAAGATCAAAAACAGGTGAAAAAACCACTCCAGGGACGTCAGAACGGAGGGAATCGACGATCAGGGGGCGGTCGTAGTTTTCGGAATCCTGAGCCACAGTTTATGAAGAAACGAGAGGGAGGAAACGTCCCCCTCATTGACCAAAAAGTACTGCGTATTATTCCGCTTGGTGGTCAGGAAGAAGTGGGTCGCAATATGACGGTCTTTGAATATGGAGACGATATCGTCATTATTGATATGGGTATGCAGTTTCCTGAAGAAGATATGCCAGGTATCGATTATATCGTACCGAATGTGGATTATCTGAAAGGCAAGGAGCATAAAATTCGAGGAGTATTATTTACGCATGGACACCTCGATCACATCGGAGCTGCACCGATTCTCTTGAAGCAACTCAAATATCCGACTATTATCGGACGTGATTTCACCCTCGCACTGTTGCAGCGCAAGGTAGAAGACCAAGATAAAGGAGCTGCAAAGCAACTCAAAATGATTCGTGTGAAATCACTGACAGATAAACTGAAGCTCGGGGTGTTCGAGGTGCGCTTCTTTGAAGTCGAGCACTCGATTATGGACGCCATGGGTATTGCTCTGGTGACACCAAATGGCTCTATCATTCATCTGGGCGACTGGACAATTACCAATGATCCTATTGATCCCGAGGCGAGTGATATCAGTTACAATCATCTGGAAAATCTCCCGAAGCCGACCATTCTCATGTTGGAGAGCTTGGGGGCGACCAAAAAGGGTTTGCCGCCGTCAGAAACTGAAGTGCACACGAATCTCCAGAATCTTATCCGAAGTGCACCTGGGCGAGTAATCATTGGCACCTTCGCTTCGCAGGTTAGACGAATCGCTTATCTTATTGAGTATGCGGAACGCATGGGCAAACGTGTCGCACTTGAGGGATATAGCATGAAGATGAATATTGAGGTAGCTAAAGAGCTTGGATATCTCAAGGCGAAACCAGAAACACTCATTACGGTGAATGATATCCACAAGTATCCGGACAACCAAATCGTCATTATCTGCACAGGAGCGCAGGGTGAATCTAATGCTGTGCTGTCGCGTATTGTGACGGATAATCATCGTTTCATTAAGCTCCAAAAAAATGACACCATCGTATTTTCTTCGTCAGTGATACCGGGAAATGAACGGAGTATCCAGCGACTGAAGGATAACCTGTATCGAAAATGTGATAATGTTATCCATTCTGATGTCATGGAAATTCATATCGGTGGGCATGGCACGATTTGGGAAATTGAGAAAATTCTCCGAGCCGCCAAAGCTGACTACGTCATGCCCGTGTACGCGAATCACTATTTTCTGGTTGAAGCAGCCAAGATTGCCGAGCGCATTGGATATTCAGAAAAGCAGGTTTTTGTGCTCGATAACGGACATATTCTTGAAGTTCCAGAATCAGAAAAAGGTCTGCCATTTATCCGAAAAGAAAAAGCTGATGTGAATTATGTCTTTGTTGATGGACTCGGTATCGGCGATATCGGACACGTAGTCTTGCGTGATCGACAGATGCTTTCGGAAGATGGCATGGTGGTTATTATTGTTTTGATCGAGAATAAGAGCAAGAAAGTGCTCGGAAATATTCAGATTATCTCACGCGGGTTTATTCACGTGAAAGAGAATTTTGACCTGGTCAATGAGACCAAGAGGAAGGTACAGGATATCATCAAAAAGAACACGGCGACTGGCATGCAATTGGACTGGGAGAATGTGCGCAGTCAGATTCAGGATAATATTGGACAATTCCTGTTTACCAAGACCGAGCGTCGGCCGATGGTGTTGCCGGTAGTGACCGAAGTCTAAGACGAAAAATTGAGGTGCAGCAGCAAAGAACTCCCGAAATGGAGTTCTTTGCTTTGCCTTGGCGTATTTGTTACAATAAAAAATATTCGGTAAATGATTGTATGGAAAAATCACGTTTATTTTCGGGGATTCAGCCATCGGGGAATTTGCATATTGGGAATTATTTGGGGGCAATCGCCCAGTGGCTTCCGCTTCAGGAGGAGTATGAGGCGATATTTTGTATTGTTGATCAGCATGCCATTACCGTGCCGCAGGATCCGACTTCGCTTCGTCAGAAGACACTGGAAATAGCCAAAATCTATCTGGCAGCGGGTATTGATTCCAAAAAATGCACGCTCTTCATTCAGTCACAGGTGCCAGAGCATACCGAGCTCATGTGGATACT
>CAZDRG010000025.1:0-10104 GCA_964508015.1 uncultured Bdellovibrionales bacterium | reverse complement strand
TAGAACGTGTGATATGTGTCTGGTATAATCAGGCTACGAATAATATGTGTTATATCTTGTATTATTGAAAACATATGAACATATCGCGGAACGTAATATTTCTTCTCTTGGGCGTGTGTGTTGCTTCGGGTGGAGTCTGGTATGCGAAAGGTCATCGAACTCTCGGAGAAGTGAAAATACCAAGTGTACCCAAACAAAGTTGTTTAGAACATAATCAAGAAAAGCATATGCAAAAGACTCAAACGGAATTGGCATCTTTTGGGCGAGCTTATTTCGCTGGAGGGTGTTTCTGGTGTACGGAGAGTGATTTACAGAAGGCTCTCGGAGTCGCTGAAGTTGTATCGGGGTATGCCGGTGGAGAGGTCGTCAATCCGACCTATAGTGACGTGACAAGTGAGAAAAGTGGGCACCGGGAGGCGGTAGAAATCTATTATGACAGAGAGCAAACGAGTTATGAAAAATTAGTGCAGTATCATCTGATGCACATAGACCCAACGGATACAGGGGGGCAATTTTATGATCGCGGTGAGAGCTATCAGGCAGTGATATTTTATCAGTCAGAAGAGGAGCGCCTCATGGCCGAGAAAGCTCTGGGTGAGTTAGACGCGGCGAAAATTTTTGATACACCGGTAGCCGTGAGAGTGCTTCCGTACAAGAATTTCTATACAGCAGAAGAGTATCATCAGAATTATGCGGAAGAAAACACGATTAAGTATTGCGCCTATCGTGAATCAAGTGGACGAGACACGTTTCTGAAAAAATATTTTGGCAATAAGAGTTGGCAGGAAGTAGTAGGGACCCGGATTTCAGAACAGGCAAAGATGCTCACGCCGACACAGAGTAAAGAGGGATCTTCTGCTCCGAAAAATTTCTCACATTATGTGAAGCCAAGCGAGGAAGAATTGAGAGCCAAGTTGACTGAACTTGAATATGAAGTGACACAGGAGGAGGGAACCGAGAGACCATTCGATAATGCCTATAATGATAATCATACCTCTGGCATTTATGTAGACATCGTCAGCGGCGAGCCTCTTTTTTCATCAGATGATAAATATGAGAGCGGTACTGGATGGCCCAGTTTTGTGAAACCGATCGACCCTCAATTCATCGTGGAAAAAGTTGATAAAGGATTATTTAGTACCCGCACCGAGATACGAAGTAAGTATGGGAATAATCATTTGGGCCATGTATTCGCAGATGGGCCGAAAGAGCGAGGTGGTATGCGCTACTGTATGAACTCCGCGGCGCTTCGTTTTGTCCCGAAGGAATCTCTCGAAAAAGAAGGATACGGAAATTTTCTTTCTCAAGTGGATGCTCAAAATATTAATCGCTAAATGAAGTATGAACAAACTGCAAGAAATACTTAAAATGAGCGGAATTCCAGTGTTGTTGGCATCACTGTGCTGTCTCTCCCCAGTCATTCTCGTGCTTTTAGGTGTATCTTCGGTGAGCTTTGCATCGTCGCTCGCTGATACGCTTTATGGCGAGTACAAATGGGTATTCCGTGCTATCGGACTCATGGCACTCCTCGGATCTCTGGCTTACTATTTGTACCGACAAAAAGGAATCTGTTCTCTTGATGCGGTGAAACGACGTCGGAATGAAATTATCAATTACGTTGCGCTCACGGTAGCGGTTGGAGTGTTTGGGTACCTCTTTTTTCTGTACGTTGTGATTCACTACATCGGTGTCTGGCTTTCGATTTGGAAATAGTTTTTGGTACACGGTATCTTTGAACCCGTACGAGCATTAATTGACTGGAAGGAAGAGATTGAGGAATGTTTTTTGAGCACCTCCTTTTTCTTTTGAGAATCATGAGGGGTTTGACAGGGGGGTGTATAATGGAACAGTAATATATATCTGTACGAAAATTTTATGGCAACAGAGACTTTGGCTTTTGAATGGGATGAGAAGTATAGCGTCGGAGTAACCGTGCTAGACCAACAGCATCAGCAGATGTTTCGCACGATTAATGATTTGGTGAATATTATTCAGGGGGTACCTGAGAAAGAACGAGTTAATAGCCTGCTTGATGCTATCATTGAATACAAGCGAGTTCATTTCGCTACAGAAGAAGGATATTTTAAGGAATTTAACTTTGAAGGTGCAGCGGAACATATTGCAGAACACCAAAAATTTAGTGAAACTCTCACGAAGATGAAAGAACAATATGCGGATGATACTATCGGCCTGGCTTTTGCGTTAGTCGATTTTCTTGAAGATTGGTTTGCACAACATTTGCTTCATACTGATCAGAAATACAAGGAGTGTTTCCGTGCTCACGGACTCACGTAGTTGGGGAGTAAGTAAGAATGGGACTTCTGTTTCTGAACAGAGTAAAACCGAATTCGATACCCAGGGTAAGTCCTGGGTATTTATCGTTTATTTCTAAAATATCGTAATGGTATTGCTATCGAAAGGAGAGAGACAAGCAGTGAAAAAAAGAGAAAGAGGATGAGCTTGTAAGGTTCTCCGGTGATGAAGTCTCCGCGGAGAGCAATCGCTATGGAGCCACCGTAGAGTACTGATGTGAAGATAAAAGTGAGGCCAGGAAGGGAGGTACTAAGAAATTCAGGATCATCTGTTTCAAAATTGGGGAACATCGCACCGAGCGCCAAACCATAGAGTGTCACGGTTGCCGAAGCAAGACTGATAACACCAAGGACGAGCAGGGATTGAATCGGAGAAAGCGTGATGATAAATGTATTGAGGAGTGAGAACAGGAGACCAAGTAGTACAAGAAGTGGAACATAGAAACTAATACGAGCTAAGAAAATTTTTGTTCTACTCAGAGGTGCGCTTTCAATCACCCAGCTCATTTTTTGTTCCATGCTAAAGGAAGGGAAGGCAAATCGGAGGACAAACATATTGACAAAATAAATAGCCGCTGCGATTTGGAAGGCAATAACCACATAGGGGAGAGCTTGTGGACGCATCGAGAGCTGATGGTTGAGAATGAAGATGGATCCACTTTGAATAAGCCAAATAAGACAGAAGAATCCAAACCAGGTCATACCGCGGGCATTGCGAAAAAATGTGACGATTTCTTTGCGGAAGAGAGCATCAAGCGGTCCTGAAGCATGAGTAAGAGTCGAAGAAAAAGAGCGCGAAGAAGACTTCTGAGCAGAGGCAGATTCTTGAAAGTGTTGCCAGAGGGAGAGATGGTATTTTCTGAGTATAAGAAATGGGACGAAGGCGATACACAGAAAGAGGAAGATGATTCCGGTGTTTCGGAGCAACGATAGTGGGGTATCGTGGCTTGCTGCAAAAAACGCCAGTGCCGCTGGGTGCGAGGGAAGCAGTGAAAAATGAGATTGAATCAAGGCAATATCAGCAGTGGTATCCTCGAGAGCTTCTACGGCAAAGAGTGAATTGAGTGATACCGATCGAATGTTTTGCCACGCAGCGAAGACGAAGACTGTAGAGAGAAGAAGAGTGATGAGGACCAGGGAACCTTGGGTAAGGAATTTTCTTTGAAAGAAAAAGAGCATTTGAGCAATGAGAAAAATGAGTGATAGAGCAGAAATGACAGCCAAAGCAACAAAGCAGGTAAGCGCAAGAATGATACAGGAAGCCCCGAAGAAAGAGAGCGGGTATACCAGACTCAGCGCTACAAGGGAAGGGAAAACAAGAATCAGTATCGGCCAGAGAGAAGCAAGGAACATGCGTGTGAGAATAAGAGATGGTATGACAGAAAATTGTGGAGAAAGAGCAAGGAGCACTTTATCTTTTCCAGAAAACAGGCTAAAGAGACCCGTGATAAGTGCACTTATGAAAACCAGTATAAAAATAGTGAGCATGAAAAGCTCAGAGAGATAAAGAAAAATGGCATCTTTGAAATACCCGGACAGCGAGAGATAGCGGAATCCGTGGAGGAAAAATGAAAAGAGGGCCGCTGAGAGCGAAAGAAGCAATAAGATGAAGAGACCAGCGGTCGTAATTTTGGCAGTACGATTCTGCGAAAAATACTGAGCTGTTCTCCGGAGAAAATGATGAAAAAGGAGTGGGAACACAGTTTAGGTGGTAATGATGTTGTAAAGAGTTTCTAGGGAGGCAGCGGGTGTTTGGTGTATATGCTCTCGAATATCCGCAAGACTTCCTGTCACAACCAGTTTTCCTTTCTTGAGAATGCCGATACGATGCGAAATAGTTTCGGCGACAGGAAGTGTATGCGTGACGAGGAGTACCGAACCACCTTTTTTGGCGAATTCGGTAAAGATGTGTTTGGCGACGAGAGCACTTTCGGGATCAAGTCCCACGATGGGTTCATCGATAAGGAGCAGCTTTGGTTCGTGGAGGAGTGCTGCGAGGATACTGAATTTTTGCTTATTTCCTCGGGAATATCCGTCAAAATTATCTGTCTCGCTTCCATCAATCTTGAAGAGTGGAAGGAGTTCAGAAATTTTCTGTTTCCGTTTGGTTTCATCGACACCATAGAGAGCTCCCACAAAATGCAGAAATTCTTCACCGGTCATGCCTGGCCAGGCAGTAGGTTCATCTGGAATATATCCGATGAGCGATTTGGTTTTGAGTGGTTCGTGAATGGTATCGCTCTCGTGTACTTTGATGGAGCCATGATCTGGACGAAGGAGGCCGACAATCATTTTGATGAGAGTTGTTTTTCCGGAACCATTGGATCCAATGAGCGAGAAAATTTCTCCTGGTTGTACAGAAAAACTGACATCATCGACAGCGATTTTATCACCGAAACGTTTGGTGAGATGGTCGAGTATGAGCATAATTTTGTAGGAGAAAGAAAAGTTGATACTATTTATTTTATCAAAGAGCGGAGACAAAGGGAAGCGCGCGGTGCAATCAGTTTGTCAGAAGAAACTCCTTCATTTGATAGGGCGTGTCTATGAATGAAAGTGTCATTCTTCTCGTTTATGTTTATGAATCAGATTTGCGTCTAGGCACAAGAGCACTTCGGGTAGAGACTGACGAGGCGCAGTACGCTTCCTAGTGATATAATATTCACGACACAGGTAAAGCGATGAAGGGTAACACCGAGCTAGTGGGATAGGTGCGGAGTGAGATTTATTGTCTGATTTTATTCGTGAGAATGAGCTAACTGTTGAAACACAGATTATTTATGACATACGGTACCATTATTCCGAACCTTGAGATAAATGGGCGTCCTGCTCCATATGGGGTAGTGAACGAGAGAGAAATACGAGCGGCCGCTGGACTGATGTTCGTGATTGGTTTTTTCACCCTGCTCAACATGTATTATGAAAAGAATCTCTGGCTTGCCTTCTCTGTAGTTTCGATATTCTGGTTGGATTTTACCTGCAAGGTATTCATTGGGACATCTTTTTCGCTTTTTGGAAGAATTGGTGCTTGGTTGGTCCGTCGGCAGCGGCCAGAGTATGTAGGCGCGATTCAGAAACGTTTTGCGTGGAGTATAGGCTGGGTGATGTCGGGTATTGTGCTGATTCTTATTAGCCGGCAATTGTTTTTCATCAAACTGTGCGCGAGTTCTGGGGTATTCGAGTGGGCTTCTCCCTGTTTTCTTCCGATGCTTTTGTGTGCCATTTGTCTGATTTTTATGTGGTTGGAATCTGCGGTTGGTTTTTGTGTGGGTTGTGTTTTGTATTCTGAGCTGGTGAAACGAGGGATCCTGAAACAAGAAGAACACGCCCCCGCATGTCCAGGAGGTGTTTGTGAGTTGCGGAGACCATAGTTGTACTCTGGTGGATGTCGGCGTTTTTTACCAGAAAAACGATACTGTAGTTCTTTTGAGGGCTTTACAGAGAATGCGCCTTAATGGGAGTGATATGCGATGCAAGAAAGGTGTAGGCACCAAGTACTTCGGTTGAGTCAGCAGTAATACCTGGATAGCGATTGACTTCGAGAAGGTATGGTAGCCCCGTCTGTTTATCGATGATGATATCGGCTCGAGACCAAGAGAGACCAAGGAGGCCACACGCTTGAATAGCCAAGTCTTGGATATTTTTTGGTATGTCCGCGATGTGAGCAAAATGCTCCAGAGCACCATTGCAGGTATTATTGCGAAATTCTCCTTTGGATGGGTAGCTTTTTTCGCCTGACACAACTTTGCCATTCACGACCATAATACCCCAATCATATTCATTTTGAATGAAACGTTGCAGGAGGAATCGTTTATTTTTAGGCAGGCCGTTCATTTTTTCGAGGAGCTCTGATTCGGTAGCCACATATTCAGAATCCTTACCCTGAGATCCACGAATATCTTTGATGATAAGCGGATAGCCGCACACCTCTTTGATCAGTGGCATACTGGCTTTGAAATTGGCTCGACTGACATAGATGGTATCAGGAATTGGCAGATTCTGTAGGGCAAATATCATACAGTCAGTGATCTTGGAAGTGTTTTTTTCTGCGTACGAATGAGCTGTCTCTGTGTGTTGAAAGTAGAGTCTGAGTGCATAGGCGATGTCCCGGCAATTCCAGCCAGAAGTGAGCCATACAAAAGAAAAAAGGCGCGTGTCAATTCCTTTATGGAGTACCTGAACTTCTCCTTG
This sequence comes from uncultured Bdellovibrionales bacterium, assembly GCA_964508015.1. GTDB lineage: Bacteria > Patescibacteriota > Minisyncoccia > Moranbacterales > UBA1568 > JAGOSP01. Next base: position 3,601 of record CAZDRG010000025.1, on the reverse strand, counting down.
ATGAAAAGAAAGCGTGATATCGCGATATTGTCCCGCGGTGTACTCTATTGGGAAAGGAAATTTTTGGAGAGCCTGTTTCGTGCTCGCGACAGACGGGAGGCTCAAAAGGGTGAATGGTGTGGACGACATAAAAAGGAGAAATCACAAAATAAACAAGAGATTTCCCTTTTATGAGCCTTTTTACGTACAGATACGTGAGTACGAAAGAAGAATACAGTCGAAACAATGACCAAAATGAGATAATCAAATAAATTATATAATATTTTTTATATTTTGTAAAGACCTTGGGGGAATATCCACTTAAGCGATGTCTGATTGCCTTAGCGTAGTCAGCTTGTTATGATGAGGTATACAAAAAAATCTATGTGTCTCGCTATTCCAGGGAAAATTGAGAGAGTGGAGGGGAAGAAGGCGATGGTGAATTTTGGCGGTATCAAAAGGCGTGTGGATTTGTCTTTTCTTGAAGAGGCTGCCCAAAATGATTGGGTATTGGTACATGTTGGCTTTGCGCTCCAGAAAATTGACGAAGCCTCAGCACGAGAGGCCTATCATCTGCTTGCAGATACTCGCCCGGCTGATCTCGACGCAGAATTAAAAGCAATGTCATGAAAAGCCCGCTCCTGAAAGCCATCGAGGAGATCGCGAAAGACATGGGCGAAGTCCGACTTATGGAAGTATGCGGCGGTCACACGAATACTGTGATGCGTTTCGGTTTGCGTGATGTACTCCCTTCGAATATTCGGCTTATTTCGGGTCCAGGATGTCCGGTGTGTGTGACATCGCAGCATGATATTGATTCGATGGTCGAATTAGCGCTTTCTGGGGTTCCTGTGGCGACATACGGTGATATGATTAATGTCCCTGGGACGAAGATGAGTCTTGTGGATGCACAGAATTTGGGTGCGGATGTTCGCATGGTGTATTCGATCGATCAGATTATCGAAGAGAAAGACCGAGTTTTTTTTGCAGTCGGATTTGAAACAACCACTCCGATGACTGCTAAATTATTGTCAGCTGGTATTAGGGTTTTTTGTGCGCACAAGGTGATGCCACCTGCTATGCGGGCGTTGACACAAGAGATGAATCTTGACGGCTTTATCGATCCCGGACATGTATCAGCTATTATCGGGAGTGATGTCTGGGGCACAATGGACATCCCTTTGCCACAGGTCATCTCTGGTTTTAAACCAGATCAGCTTTTGCACGCAATTCTTACTTTACTTGAATTGATTAAACACAAAGAAACACGAGTTGTGAATGACTATCCTGAAGTCGTATTTCCAGGTGGAAACCCGATCGCGAAGAGAATGATTCAAGAGACGTTGAAGCCAGTGGACGCGGAGTGGCGGGGAATGGGAGTGATTCCGCTTTCAGGGCTCGCACCGATTGATGAACAACTTGATGCACGTCTGATTTACGCGGATCTTTTTCGGGATATTGTGAGTGTTGAACATCCGGAGTGTCGTTGCGGAGAAATTGTCCGAGGCTTAGTGGAGCCGAGACAGTGTCCATTGTTTGGGACCGTGTGCACACCGGAGAGCCCGAAAGGCGCATGCATGGTGAGTGATTCTGAGGGAGCATGTGCTATCGCATATAAATATGGAAAAAGTTTAGCTGAAGTATGACCAAAAAAGATGAATCATGTTTGACAGGGCAGTGTCCAAAACCGACAGAGCGGCCTTTGAATACGATTAAATTAAGTGAGGGGAGTGGCGGGCGTGAGATGCAAGCTTTGATTCATTCTCTGCGTTCGCATCTCGAACCGTCTTCAGAGTGGTCACATGGTATGGATGATGGGGCGACCTTTTCTCTGGGAGATCAGCATCTGGTATTTACTACTGATGCTTATGTCGTGACGCCGATTTTCTTCCCGGGTGGAAATATCGGCAAGATTGCGTTTTGCGGTACGGTGAATGATTTAGCAGTGATGGGGGCTCGACCGATTGGTATTTCGCTTTCCCTGATTCTTGAGGAAGGTTTTTCCAAAGAAGAATTCATGACAATCATTGAAACGATTGGAACACTGTCAAAGGAGACAGGTATTCCTGTGGTGACTGGTGACACCAAAGTTGTTGAACGTGGGGGTATCGATAAGATTATTATCAATACGAGCGGCATTGGTCTTACCTCTCGTGTTTTAGAGTCGCCATTCGTGGAGGGAGACGTGGTGATTGTTTCGGGCGGTTTGGGTGAACACGGAGCCGCACTGCTTGCCCGGCGCTTTGAGCTGGAGACAACTTTGGTGACAGATAGTAAGCCACTTCACGAAGAGTTGATCGCCATCGGGTCTTGGGTGAAACAAGCCAAAGATATCACTCGTGGTGGTTTGGCAGCTATTTTAAATGAGCTTGCTGATAAAAATAAAGTTTCTATTGTTGTGGATGAAGAGCGGGTTCCATTGCACGCGGAAGTTCGAGCTCTGACAGAGATGTTGGGTATTGATGTTTATAGCCTCGCGAGTGAGGGACGTTTTGCGTGTGTAGTCGCAGCGGAACACGCACAACAGGTGATTGAGATACTTCGTACCTTCAATGCTACCGCGGAGCAGATTGGAAGCGTATCCGTTGGACGAGGAGTCTCTGTTCAGACGGTGTATGGAACCAAAATTCTTTCGATGCCTTCGGGCAATATTGTTCCGCGCATCTGCTGAAATTTCTGAGAAAACTTGCTTAGAAAAACAGGAAATAAAAAAAATTAGCCGGCGTCGCACTGTTGCGCGAGCCGGCTGTAAAAATACGGTGTCAGAGGAGTTGGCGGCCCCTATTTGCGACGTTTCTTATGATCGCAAGCTGGATTGGGAGTACTTCTCGGAGCTTTGCTGGTTGTTGGAGTCCTACCGTAAACCACCACGACTTGGACTGGGATACGGTCGCCGTTATGGTCGAAACGACGGATAAAAACTCCTTCATTGAACCCGGGGTACTGAAATATTTTCTCCATGTCTTTTCCTTCAAGTCGTTGTCGGTTCGGACGACTGGTTGGCCCGGATGAAGGCTGGCCCCTCGGTGTAAAAGCCGAAGAACTGCTCTGGCGTCAACCCGAGGTGGTCTTGACCGTACCGGACATAGATCTGTGGGAAGAGCTCCCAAAGTTCACACGCCACACGAAGCACGGTGTCGCGATGCTTGGTGAGCGCGCGTTCGATGTTCATGAGGTGGATCGTTTCGTCTTCGTCCATGCGTTTGCCAGTGAAACCCGGGGTGTTTTGCCTGATACAGTCTACCAGCTGCTCGAACTGGGTCTCGATTACGTCATCGGTCAGTGGACCAGAACCGCACAGTTGGCGGGCCTGGAAGCCGATGTTGTAGCCAGCATCCACGATGGTGGCGACTGAATATCCGCCCGTGAGAGCGAATCCTCCGATGCCGAGTGTGAGTTCATCGGGCGACAGCCCAAAATGATGACCGAGTTCGTTGTAGAGCTCAATCAGTTGTTCGCGTGTGATCATGGTGACTCTCCAGAGGTAGGCCTGAGGACTTCATGTTATGTCCAAGGGCTTGCTGGGTTATGAAACTCTGTTTTGCAACAGAGGGACTGGCCACGTCTCTTCCGTTCATTCCGTTCTGAATTAGGACACTCTGGTGTAGAGTGTCAGTATGAA
>CAZDRG010000024.1:0-10290 GCA_964508015.1 uncultured Bdellovibrionales bacterium | reverse complement strand
GAAGAGAGAGAAAAGATTTTTCTAATGCTTATGTTCCGACATGTCGCGAAGAAAAGTCTTTTCTCTCTCTTCTCGGAGAGTGAGTTATTATATGACTGATTTTTCCTTATGAAAGGTATTATTCTTGCTGGCGGGACGGGGACACGTCTCTTGCCGCTCACAGCCGTCACTTCGAAGCAACTCTTACCGGTGTATGATCGGCCGATGGTTTTCTATCCACTCAATACGCTTATCAGCGCGGGGATTCGGGATATCTTATTGGTCGTCTCACCGGCTAACTCGGGTGATTATCTCAATTTACTTGGATCAATGTTTCGGAAATACGATGTGCGGATTTCCTTTGTCGTTCAGAAACGTCCGGCTGGATTGCCGGAAGCATTCATCCTTGGAGAAGATTTTCTCGATGGTGGCCCAGTGACCCTCGTACTCGGTGATAACATTTTTGAAGATGATTTTTCTCAGTCGATACAGTCGTTTCAGTCAGGCGGGCGAATTTTTGCGAAAGAAGTATCCGATCCCGAGCGTTTTGGTGTAGTGGAATTTGATGCAGAAGGCAGAGTGCTCTCGCTTGAAGAAAAGCCGGTGCATCCGAAGAGCCAATTTGCCATTCCGGGAGCATATATATTCGATGGACGTGTTTCGGAAATAGCGAAGCATCTGACACCGTCAGAACGTGGTGAATTGGAGATTGTGGATATCCATAAACAATATCTTTCCGAGGGCGTGCTTGACGTACGAACAATAACCGGCGCTTGGTTTGATACTGGCACGCACGAGGCCCTTTTGGCAGCGAGTGTCTATGCGAAAGAGCAGAGAATGACTGAGAAATTCCATCCAATTATCAATGAAGCGATACAGGAATTTAATGCGGATTTTAAGAAATTAGTTTCTCTGTCCAAGTAATTTTTGTTCTGTTCTGGCAATGCGCCGAATAGAGAGGCGGAGAGGTATTTTCAGAGAAAGAGCCAGTAATCAGTGGGAGAAATTATTTTCAATACAGCTTATCAAAGAAGGAGTGTTATTTTTTAAGATACAAACGTATGTCAGATGTGAAACATTGGAAAATCAAAAAAGCTATTATTCCTGTTGCTGGATTCGGGACACGCTTTCTCCCTGCTACGAAAGCGCAACCAAAAGAAATGTTGCCAGTGGTTGACAAGCCGGTGGTACAGTACTTGGTTGAAGAGGCGGTCGCTTCTGGTATTGAGGAAATTATTTTTGTCACTGGACGAGGGAAACGCGCGATTGAAGATCACTTTGATGTCTCGTATGAACTTGAGGAGACCTTGGTGGAAAAAAATAAGCACGACTTGCTCGCAGTTGTACAGAAAATCTCAACGCTTGCGAAGTTTTCTTATGTTCGACAGCCAATTCCACTGGGAGACGGTCACGCTTTATTGCAGGCAGCGCATCTGGTAGACGATGACGAGGCGGTGCTGATTATTTTTGGTGACTGTATTTATGATTCTGTGGTTCCAGCAGCAAAACAGCTGATTGATACCTATGAACGATTTCATGCTCCGATTATTGGACTCTCAGAAGTGGAGCGTTCGGAGGTTTCGAAATTTGGTGTAATTGATGGAGAGTTGGTTGATAGTGGAAATATCCGCGTTAAAGGTATGGTCGAAAAACCAGATCCTGCAGTCGCACCCTCTACAGCTGTGGCGGTTGGAAAATATATTATTACACGAGAAGTGTTCGAAATTTTGGCGACCATGGATCACGGGAAATCGGGCGAAATTCGCTTAGCGGACGCATTTGATATCCTTTTGAAGCAGGAGCGGCCGATTTATGGGCACATGCTTGAGGGCGAATGGTTGGATACGGGTGACAAGTTTAATTTTCTCAAGACCACTCTTCATTTCGGTTTGAAGCATCCGGAAGTTGGAGACAAGCTTAGGAAGTATCTCCAAGAACTTGATTTATCACTTCCAAAATAAAAAAGAAGATCGGGATACATTTTGTTGAGAAACCTCTCTTTTCGTGTCACGTCATGACGATCCAGATTTGAGGGAGCTACTAAGAGGTTTGTTCGCACTGAAAACGGAAACAACGTCTATGATGTACTGGATTTATCTGCTTTTTTTGATTTTGGCAGTACTGACGCCTGTCTTCATTACTCAGGGGCACGTTGTGCTGCCAGAAGAAGAGTTCGAGGGCCTGATTATTTTGCTGCTTGGTATGGCTGGTTTTTTTGTCTATTTCGCGAAAGAGAAGGCTCTCTTTCGATTGTTACGGGAGCGGCTTTCACTACAGAAGACGACGCATAATATACAACGAGATCTTTCTGAGTCGTATTCATATATTGGCGCTATGAATCGGAAACAGGAAATCGTGAAAGAAATGCTCTTTGACCTTTCGGTTCGAACAGCCAATGATAGTCGGTATTGTGACTTATGGTACCGGAAAATTTTGCAAACCGCGCTTGAGCTCGCGCGCGTTGATGCTGGGTCTTTGCGATTTGTGGACGTGAAAAGACGGATACTCATTGACCACTACGAAGAAGGTGTCTATGGCAATGAACATTATATCGACCTTGTTCCTGAGGTGATACTCGGACAGAAGAAACTTTTTTTTGAAAGTGAGGGATGTTATGTGGTTCGATCACCGAGACTCTCTGATGGAGTGGTTGCATTTCTGGTAATTCCGAAACAAGTGAATCATTTTGATGATGTCGAAATTTTTAAAATGCTTGCCGCGTCCGCACTGACTTTCTACACACTCTCTTGTCAAAATCCTTATACTTCTTGCTATGCGAATCGGCATTGATGCTCGTTTTTTTGGGTCATCTGGTAAAGGGCTTGGTCGGTATACCGAGCGGCTTATTGAGTCTCTAGAGGCAGAGGAGAATGGAGATGAGTACGTGGTGTTTTTACGTCGAGAGAATTTTGATGAGTATCAACCGGTTTCCGCACGATTTACTAAGGCTGTGGCTGATTATCGGTGGTATGGATTTGCAGAACAAACACTCTTTCCGTGGCAACTCTGGCGAGCGCATCTTGATTTAATGCATTTTCCACATTTTAATGTACCAATTTTCTATCCAGGACATTTTGTGGTCACGATTCATGATCTTATTTTGTTGCGCTATCCGACCCTACGAAATACCACACGTTTTGCGTTCTGGTATTGGCTGAAGTTTCTTGTGTATCGGATGGTGATTTTGATTGCTTGTCTCCAAGCGGATGCGGTTATCACTGTTTCTCGATTCACGGAATCTGATTTGCTTCGAGAGTTCCCTTTTCTTTCGAGTAAGTTGTTCGTGACGCTGGAGGGTGTAAATCAGGCCTGTTACTTCGCCGATAAATCACAAGTGACTTCTGTTTTGAGTCGTTTTGGATTGCTTCTTTCCACAGTGGAAAATCAAGGAACTCAATTACGACGTGATATAATACGACCGTATTTCCTCTATGTTGGGAATGCGTATCCACATAAGAATCTGGAGCTTATTGCGGATATGGCGAAGCGTTTTCCGGAATATCGTTTCATCTTAGTCGGCCGGGAAGATTATTTTTATAGTCTCTTGAAGCAGCGTTTTTCTTTTGAAAATCTCTGTTTCACCGGGTTTCTTTCGGATGCCGAAATCTCTGTCCTCTACCGATACGGTGTAGCCTATCTCTTTCCATCTTTGTATGAGGGTTTTGGACTTCCTCCACTTGAGGCGATGAGCTATGGGTTGCCGGTATTGTCATCGAATCGAGGATCGCTTCCAGAAGTACTCGGGGATGCAGCTCATTATTTTGATCCAGAAAACCACGAAGAACTTACATCCAGTTTACGCGAAATAGCTACTCAGGCTTCAATGCGTGAATCATTTCGAGTCAAAGGGTATCGGAGAGTGCGTGGATTCCGATGGTCTCGTATGGCACAACGCACCATGGCAATTTATAACGCATCACGGAAATCCCTGACATGAGTGTCTCATGAAGAATATATGGCAAGGGGCTGAGTTTTTCTAGCCGAATTTTAGAATGGCATTCGATTTTTTGAGATGAGTGGAGATGATTATGGATAGTATTCGCAAACAACCACGGACAGTAAATTCTTCTCAAGAACCCGTGTTAAAGGTGTCATCTTTTCGTACAGCATCACCGTCTCAACTAGGAGGCGCAGTATCTGCTCATCCAGTTATGCAAAGAGTGCCTCGTGAATTTGCCTCAACACCTTCTCCTGCTCGTAAAACAACACGGAAGCAAAAATCAAAAAAAATGTGGTTTTTTGTGGCCTGCTTTTTAGGCTGTTTGTTAGCGTATATGGCTTTGGCATGGTGGAGCGTGACCAAGGCATTGCAGGCAAGCAACAGTGGCTATGAGCATATCGTGGAAGCAGCGCATGCATTCCAGAGCAAGAATTTCGATATCGCACGCTCCCAGTTTGAACAAGCGGATCAACAGTTTCGTGTTGCCGATCGGGCATTGACGGTGTTCCCCGGGTTTATCTTAGATACCATCCGATATATCCCCGGGCTTTCCAAACCAGCATCAGGGCGCAACGCAGTCCTCGCTTTAGGACATATTGCTCGTGTTGGTTCGAAGCTATCAGTATTAGCAAAAAAAGTGACTGATGTCGATACAGAGAGAAAAGACATGCCTGTTTCATTGCTCGAGAGGCTAGACATGGTTCAAGAGCCTTTGTCATATTCTATTGTCGAGCTTGAACAAGCAAAGATATTATTGGATCGAGTGAATATTTTGGATATTCCGAGTGAGCGTCGGCAAAAATTTCTTGAGGCGAGAGAAATGTTTCCAGTGGTTCTTGGAGCACTTCAAACTTTGCACGAACGCGAACAGGTATTCGCGGAGCTTCTTGGGAAGAATGGGCCACGGAAATATTTGTTTCTTTTCCAAAATAATCATGAGTTACGGGCAACTGGGGGATTTATTGGCACCTATGCGCTTCTGAGTGTGCACAATGGTGTACTTGAAAATTTTTTTGTAGACGGAATTTTTAATCCAGATGGTCATCTGAAAGAAAATATTGTTCCGCCTCAGCCGATACAAAAAATAAGTGCCGGTTGGAGCCTCCATGATAGTAATTGGTATCCAGATTTTCCAACTTCTGCCGAAAAAGCAATCTTTTTCTATGAAAAAACAGGTGGCCCAACTGTAGATGGAGTGGTGACTGTGACGCCAACCGTCATGCAAAGACTGCTCTCAGTGTTAGGGCCAATCGATTTGCCAGCTTATGGAGTGACAATTGATTCAGAGAATTTCATATCGATTGTTCAAGAGCAGGTAGAAGAGAAATATGATAAGGAAGAAAATAATCCAAAAAAAATTCTCTCGGATCTTTCACTTGAGGTATTTAGTCGCATGGCAAAAATTGTTGATTATCGACAGCTCGTACAGGTTGCGGAGATACTTGTTCAGGGTCTTGATGAGAAGCACGTCTTATTGTATGCGAGACATAAAGAGACCGAAGCAATGATTGAGCAGGCTGGCTGGTCGGGTAAACTTTTGGATACAGAGAAAAATTTCTTAAGCGTAGTGCATAGTAATATCAATGGATATAAAACAGACGGAGTGATCGAAGAGTCTCTCTCTCATCAGTCAGATATCGCGGCTGATGGTTCCATTACTGATACTTTGATAATTGAACGTCGGCATACTGGTGGACGTACTCCATATGAGTGGTGGAACAAGGTGAATGCTGATTATTTGCGAGTCTATGTTCCTCTCGGTTCAGAGCTTCTATCAGTCAAAGGAACGACCTGGGAATTTCCTCATCCTCCGCTTGATTATGATGCACTTGGTTTTCGACGAGATGATCTGGTGGAGTCTCTGGAAAACAATGAACGTATTCACGAAGCAAGCGGAACTCGAATTGGAGAAGAGAACGGGAAAACAGTATTCGGATCTTGGGTTTATGTAAGCCCCGGGGAAAGTGTGACCGTGGAGTTGAAATATCGATTACCCTGGAATTTTGAGATTGAGAAGCTTCGTCAGGGAGGAGCTGAACGTTTTTCAATTCTTTATCAGAAGCAATCAGGCACGATTGGAAGTAAGCTGAAATCTGAGATTGCATACCCAGAAAGATGGGAAAGCGTTTGGCAGACAGGTGGGGATTTGGTACCGTATGGACGGAGGGTTGTATTCGAGGGAAATTTAAAGACAGACCAGTTTGTGGGAACTGCGTTTACCTATAAGAAATAGCAGTTTTTGATTAAGCGACTTGAATATTGAGTGATGGAATACGTTGTACGCCTTTGGCGAAGTGTGGGCATGAAAAAAACACAGACCATCGGTATGGCTGCTTTAATTATTTCTTTGGCGGGTATTGCAAGTAGATTCCTTGGATTTTTACGGGATCGTCTTTTGGCTTCGCAGTTTGGAGCTGGTGATACACTGGATGCTTATTATGCTGCTTTTCGTTTGCCAGATTTGTTTTATAGCCTCATCGTGCTTGGAGCCCTTACCGCGGCATTTCTTCCAGTGTTTACAGAATTGAGATTGCAGAAAAAAGAACCAGAAGCTTGGACATTGGCCTCAGATGTTCTAGGGCTTTTACTCGTGGTGCTTGGAGTAGCGTGTTTTTTTGGAGTAGTGTTCGCGGGTTCAGTGGTCACAGTAGTCGCACCTGGATTTGAAGGGGAAAAGCGAGAATTAACTATCGGTCTTACTCGAATCATGCTTCTCTCGCCAATTTTCCTTGCGGTGAGTGCTGTACTGGGTGGTGTGCTGATGTCGTTTCGGCGATTCATTGCGTATTCTTTTGCACCATTTTTTTATAATGCTGGAATTTTATTTGGTATTCTGGTCCTTGTTCCGTTTTTTGGAGTATCGGGACTGGGTTGGGGGGTTGTCATTGGTGCTTTGTTGCATATGGTGACACAGTGGCCGGCTTTTTCTACCGCTGGGTGGCAGATTCATTTCCACCCGTGGCGATCGATACATAACCCTGAATTAAAGCGAGTCATACGTCTTATGATTCCACGTTCTCTCAGCATGGGTGTCAACCAAATAGGTCTTTTGATTATGACTGGCTTTGCATCACTTTTGGTTTCAGGAAGTCTTGCTGCGTTTACGCTCGCGAATAATATTCAGAGTGTCGCCCTCGGGCTCTTTGGGATTGCATTTTCGGTGGCTGTCTTCCCTGCACTTTCCAGCGCAGTGGCAGAAAAGAAAGAGAAAGTATTTTTTGCGCTTCTTGCGGACACGACAAGACGTATTTTATTTTTTGCTCTTCCTCTCTCGGCGTTGATGATAGTTTTTCGAGCACAGTTTGTTCGTGTGATTCTCGGGAGCGGGCAGTTTAATTGGGAAGACACTATCGTGACGTTTAATGTACTCGCCTTACTCTCCATCAGCCTGTTTGCACAGAGCCTAATTCCACTCTTTACCCGGGGATTTTTTGCTCTTCAAAATACGAAAACTCCTCTGTATATTGCGTGTGGAGCAGAAGTGTTTCATATTCTGTTGCTGATTTTTTTGAAACAATCAGAGTATTTTTCTATTGAGGCGCTCGCATTGATATTTTCGCTCGTCACCATCGTGAATTTTGGCCTTCTGTATTTTATGCTGAAGAGAAAATCGCTGTATTGGGACGATGCCCAGATGCTTACACCAGCCCTCAAAATCGTTTTGGCAGCTGTATTGGCAGGGTTATTGGCACAGGTATCAAAATACGTATTTGCCATGACGGTAAATGAATTGGATACGTTTTTGAAGGTATTTTTTCAGCTCTTTTTCGGACTCTCAATTGGAGGCATAGCGTATTTTTTTCTCTGCGTCTGGCTGCGAGTGGAGGAATTGCACATGCTACGGCGTTTTGTGTGGTGTCGTATCCTCCGTCAACCAGAAACATTGGCATCCGCTGAAGATCATCCAGAGAAAGGGGAATGGTAAGTCTGGATAAGCTGGTGCCCGTTGGCTGATTTGACGAGGGAGCCATTTCTCTCTAAGATGAATCAAGAGGACGGCATCAGGCCGTTTTTTCTTTTTTTGAATTTGAAGAAGTTCTTTTTAGGAGACCAGCAATGGCACATACAGGTACTCTCACAGATGTATCCTGTGAACCTTGGCACACCTATGTTTACATTGCTCGCGGGATAATCTACGGATCTTGTAGTTGCCCGAATATGGAGATGGAAGCGATCCGGTTCTTGTTGACGGCAATGAAGTCTGGGAAAGTCGACCCGCATCTCATTTTATTGGTTTTTCTCAATGATGAGAGTGTTCTTTGGCGTCACGCAGATATTTTGTTAAGCGGTAAGGCGTCTCGGGTAAATATACCCGGGCGCTGTTTTTCTTGTCAGCTGAGGAACGCATTGCTAAGATACGATTCAATATGATGTTTTATTATTCATCTTCGAGATTTTTGGTATGAATTATTTCGATTTAGATCAGTATGATTATGCGCTCCCACCCGAGCTTATTCGGAAGCAAGGTGCCGAGCCGCGAGATAGCGCACGCCTGTTTGTGTATGATACCCAAACCGACACGGTGACGCTGGATATTTTTCGCAATATTGTCGACTATCTTCCCAAACAATCTTTTCTGGTGCTCAATGATACGCGTGTTCTCCCGGTTCGTCTCTGGCTTTCGAAGGCAACGGGAGGCAAGATCGAGGTATTCGTACTCATGAACCAGTGGGATGGAGGGAGAGACATTCCTGTTTTGGTTGATCGGAAAGTACACATCGGACAACAATTGCTTCTCCCAAACGGAGATTACTTTGAGATTGTGAGTCAGCAAGAAGCTATTTTTTTTGTTCACTTGGAAAGTGCGACAGACCTTTCACTTCGAGATCTCCTTGATCGTTTTGGCGAAACACCGGTACCGCACTATCTCGAGGGAGACCAGGTTATTCCCGAGAAGATACTGCGGGAGCGTTATCAGACAATATTTGCTCAATCAGGAGCGTCAGTCGCTGCTCCCACTGCCGGACTTCATTTCACTGATGAAGTATTCGCAGACTTTACAAAGAAGGAGATTTCGCTGGGGAGAGTGACTCTGGACGTAGGGCGAGGAACATTTGCTTCTTTGACAGAGCAGAATTTTCTCTCAAAAACACTTCATGCGGAACGTATCACTGTTTCGGATACGGTGGCAAATCGTTTGAACACAGCAAAACTGGAACAACATCCAATCATAGCGGTAGGAACCACCGCGCTTCGAACACTTGAGTCCGTTTGTCATGATGGGAAATTCTCAGCATATTCTGGTCTGACTCATCTTTTTGTTTTTCCGCCGCATCATTTCGGAGGAGCAGAAATTTTGATTACAAACTTTCATCTTCCGAAGACTTCATTGATGTTGCTGGTAGATGCTTTCCTTCGTGATAAGGGTGCAAAGCGCAATATTGTTGACCTTTACCATGTGGCAATCCAAAATCAGCTCGCTTTCTATTCTTTTGGCGATAGCATGCTGATTCTCTAGAGGTATAGGCTACAGGCGCAGCTTGATAAAAAATGGCGAGAGAACATGGTGAGGAATGAGCGTCTTGCCAAGAAGGAAGGCTTTCCTGTACACTGGAAAACGTACTAATACAATGAAAAATATTCGGATATGAAGGTGATTCTCATGAAGGATAGCCCAAAGATTGGAAAAGTCGGCGATGTGAAAGAAGTCGCGAGCGGTTACGCACTCAATTTCTTGTTCCCTCAAGGTCTAGCCAAAGTAGCAACCCCGGCTGGAATTAAGCAGGTCGAGGAGATCAAGCGGAAGCGTGTTGAAGAAATAGCCGATGAAAAAAGGGCATTGTTATTGCAGGCCAATGCGCTGCGTGATCGTTCTGTGGTGATACGGACCAAATCTGAAGAAGGTCGTTTGTTCGGTTCGGTCGGAGCAGATGAAATCGCGGCTGCGCTTTCTGTTGAGGGTATCGAGATTGATCCAAAGATACTCGATATTCCGAAGGCGTTCAAAATGATTGGACAATATGAAGTAATAGCTCGTTTTGGAAAGGGCGTAGAGGCTTCATTTGAAGTAAAAATTCAAGGCGCGTAGCCTTTTAGTATTGCAGGTGTAATTTCCCAAAGAGCCGTTTCTCATTCTGTGACGGTTCTTTGTCTTTAGAGAGTAATTATGACGACACGAAACTTGAAGAAAAAAACGGCGACGAAATATATTTTTGTGGTTGGAGGGGTGATGAGCGGCGTCGGTAAGGGGGTTGCAACTTCCTCAATTGGTCTTATTTTGCAGTCGAAAGGATACGCAGTAACCGCGCTGAAGATCGATCCTTATATCAATGTTGATGCGGGCACAATGAACCCAACAGAGCATGGAGAAGTCTTTGTGCTTCGTGATGGTTATGAGACTGATCAGGATATGGGGAATTATGAGCGTTTCA
>CAZDRG010000023.1:0-10819 GCA_964508015.1 uncultured Bdellovibrionales bacterium | reverse complement strand
TTTTTCATACTGACACTCTACACCAGAGTGTCCTAATTCAGAACGGAATGAACGGCATGATGCTTGGATAGAAGTTGCTCTTTACAAGGAGATCGATCGTGAAAGATAAATTAGGTGCAGGCAAGTGTACTGAGGAACAACGACTCGTGGAACGGCTGTCCCAAATCGCCGAGAGCATTTCTAAGTTCTATTGCAACCCGATTGCCTTTCATCGCTTGGAGCGTGGTTGCCCAAAAACGAGTGTTCTAGATAATGACTGGTATTACTACGTGCTGTCTGAAGTCATCACGACTCGCACGGGAGTCTTCATGATTTTCGGCAGAGAATTCTGTTTCAACAAGATAGAGACTCGGCGGCCACTGTTCTGCGTAGGCGTCAGGACCGACAAGAGAGGCAGCAGGTATGTCGTGCTCCATGTCTGGTGTCGTATGCTACCTATCTCTGGCGTGACGGAACAGATCCATCAATATGCGCAAGAAATCAACGCAGATACAGTAGTCAGAATTTTCAACTTCAGCGACTAAGAAAGGAAACGTACACACCGGGCTCTCGGCGGACATCATACGCCTGGAGCCCTCCATTTTTTTAAAAAAGTATTTCTTCTGTTTATCATCAAAAAATAATTCCCGTCTCTCTCAATTCTTGACTTGAATACCACTGAAGAAAAAACACCCCGCATCATGCTGGGTGTTTTTCTTTGGCTTCTGCTATGGCAACTACTTTCCGCAAGAGGCAAGCAATCGTCACTGGACCAACGCCTCCTGGTACCGGAGCCAGAAAGCCAGTCTGATGTACCATACTTTCGGCATCGACGTCACCCACTGTCCGCCCCGATTCATCTTTCGCGATGCCTCCATCGATAAGAATCGTATTCGGAAGAATACTGTTCTCTGTAATCAGGTTGGGCATTCCGCAAGCGGTCATAACCACTCGCGCATCCAGAATCATTCCTGTCTCGGTTAACAAGCGCTCCGATGGAATCAGACGTCCCACCAAACCATGATCCGCACCAGCCTTAAGAAGAACTCGACCAAAGTGTTCCGAATTCACCACCATAATGGCTGATTGTCCCTCGAGAGGCTGTTCACTTGAAAGTAAAATCTCCATCAATGCCTCGGGGAAAACAGGAATTCTCGTCTTTTCCCCTGCCAAAAATGCCGCCACATTGAGCGCATGAAAACCATCAACGTCTTTGTCCGGATCCATCGCTCCAATGATTCGATCGGTATCGAGCCCGCCAGGAAGCGGTAACTGAACGAGGATGCCATGTACCGAAACATTTTCATTCAGACCAGCAATAATAGAGAGTATCTTATCCTCTGAAGTGCCTTCAGCAAAAAGATGTTTTTCAAAAGCAATTCCATCCATCGCTGCCTCTTTTTCTTTGAGACTCACATACAAATGCGACGCCGGATTATTCCCCACCAGTACCACAGCGAGTTTTGGTTGAATAGTTAAACGACTTATCCGCTTGCGAATATCAGCATGGATGCGATCAGCTACTGGTTTGCCATATAAAAGCTGCATACGCCGGAAGAATCGATAAATTATCTCTTTTCTGAAAAATATTTGCTATATACCTTCGGTGTCACATATCGCCACACTCCCCATGCGACGCTCGCAGCGATTACTATGCTCCCAAGGACATCAACCAGATGATGAACTCCCGCGAGCATTCGAGAATATCCAACCAGAAAAGCGAGCAACAAGAGCACAGTACCCAGTCTTTTTTCACACCAGAAAATGAGTGACGCACAAGCAGCAGAAAGAAGTGTATGGTCAGATGGGAAACCATTATCAGCAGCGTGTGGAATCAATGATGGAATTCCCGAGAGAACGAATGGTCTGGGACTGTCAAAAAAAACACTCCCTACTTTCGCCAAGATGTAAGCAAGAGGGAAGGCAATGACGAGAGAAATGAGCAGCTTCAAACGTAACTCCTTCGACTGCGAATATATGAAAATCCCCGCGAGGACAGCAATGACGAGATAGAGATACTGTGCCCCAAAAAGAATGAGTTGTTTTTCCATAGAGCAAGTAGTTTCTAAAAAAGCGTCCCTGCCAGCGGGGTATCAAGCGTCACCAGCGGCGCATGCTCTGTCTTCACGGATTCAAGCAATTTCTTATTGCCATGCAATTCGGCAATAAAATTCCAATCCCGAAATTCTGGATATTTCTCCAATTGTTTCTCAAGAATCTCTACTGTCGTCCGCACATCACCTGCACCTGTATGCGCGCTCAAATGTTCCCGACCACAATACAGTCTGCAAGCAGCCGAAAGAGTGCGAGGTGTCATCATATCTCGTGCTTCCATCTTGTGATAGAGAATTTTCGCATCGAGAATTTTCTTGGTAGAATATTCAAAGTTTTTTCCCACTGCCGCAAATTCCCCTCGGAGAAAAGGCAGATCAAATCCAGTGATATTAAATCCTCCCACGTCCGCTCCATCAAATGTATTCCAGAGTTCAAAGCACAGTGATGCAAAACTCGGCATATCCTTCACATCTTCATCACGGATTCCATTGATACTCGTGGCTACCGCTGGTATCGGGCGTCCCGGATTCAAGCGCTGGCAGTACTCGATAATCTCTCCGCTCGGCAAAATTTTCTCATACGCAATCTCGATGATATGATCTTCGCCCGCCGTCAATCCGGTCGTCTCCAAATCAAAAATGATGAGTGGCCGCAGAAGAGGTAAATACTGCGCAATGGTCGTATGCGGCATAGTCTGGATGATTATTTCATGACACCTCACATTCTACCCTAAAAAACCGTTTTACTCCACTGTTACTGACTTTGCGAGATTACGCGGATGATCGATATCATAGCCTCGTTCAACAGCAACATAGTAAGCAAAAAGTTGCAGCGGAATAACTGCCAGTGCTGACGAAAGCATCTCGAGAGTCTTCGGTAGTAAAAGAGTATCAGTAGCCTGTTTGGAAAGTTCGACATCACCTTCGGTTCCAATCGCGAGCACACGAGCGCCTCGGGCAAGTATCTCTTGAAGGCCACTCATATTTTTTTCGTAGACACTATCTCGTGGCACCGAGAGAATCGCCATCACTGATGAATCAATCAGGGCGATGGGTCCATGTTTCATCTCCCCTGTCGGATAACCCTGCGCTGGCACATACGCAATTTCTTTAATCTTCAACGCTCCCTCAAGTGCATTGGGATAATTATACTTCCTCCCCAAGTACAGATAATGTGATTGCCGAGCATATTTCTTGGCTAATTTTTTGATGGCAGGAGCTTGCTCCAACACGCGCTCCATCTTTCCCGGAAGAGACAAGAGTTCTTTGACAATGCGTTGGCCTAAAACCAGCGATAGCTCACGTTGCCGACCCAAATAGAGTGTGAGCAAGGCAAGTATAGCTAGCTGTGATGTAAAGGCCTTGGTAGATGCGACTGAAATTTCTGGTCCTGCATGACAATACACACCAGCGTCAGTCTCCCGAGATATAGATGAGCCCACCACATTGACAATGCCAATAGTCAAAGCGCCTTTCTCCTTCGCTTCCCGAATCGCCGCCAAAGTATCAGCAGTTTCACCTGATTGTGAAATCGCAATGACAAGTGTTTTTTTCCCAAGCAATGGTTTGCGATAGCGAAACTCAGATGCCATCTCCACTTCAGTCGGGATACCAGCATATTCTTCCAACATATATTCTCCCGCCAATCCAGAATGATATGACGTACCACAAGAAACGATAATAATTCGATCAATAGACCGCAAGCGTTTCTCAACCGCGCGGAGTCCCCCGAGTCGCGCCCGACCCTCTTCAAGAATCCATCGTCCACGAAGCGCATCAGCAAAACTTTTCGGCTGTTCGAAAATTTCTTTCAACATAAAATGAGGAAATCCTCCTCTCTCGGCTTTGGATCGATCCCATTCGAGTGTGACTTCCTCCTTCATTTGTCGCTGGTTTGCAAGCGTCTTGACCACGTACCCCTCCCTATCCAGCACCACCATCTCCCCATCATCGAGGTATACAACTCGCTTCACATCACCCACAAGAGCGGAAACATCAGACGCGAGAAACATTTCACCCTCACCGATACCGAGTACCAACGGGCTCGAAAGCCGTGCCGCAAGCATCACATCTGGAGAAGATTCCGAAATCGCCACAATAGCGTATGCTCCTCGAAGACGCTTCAATGTTTGAGTGAAGGCTCCTTCAAAAGTATTCGTTTTCATTTCTTCCTCCAACACATGCGCGATGATCTCCGTGTCAGTTTCTGAACGAAACACATGCCCCTGTTGCTCAAGCGTTTCTTTTAATTCACGATAGTTTTCGATGATACCATTATGCACCACTGCCACTCGCTTGGTGCAGTCCGTGTGTGGATGCGCGTTTTTTTCGGAAGGCTTCCCGTGCGTCGCCCAACGCGTATGGGCGATGCCTATCATACTCGTACCCACTTTTCCTGAAAGCCGATCTTCGAGAACCGAGACCTTGCCCACTGAGCGTGTCACTCTCAATTTCCCTTTTTCAACCAACGCAATACCGGCACTATCGTATCCCCGATATTCCAAGCGCTTCAGTCCTTCAAGAAGAAATTCTCGAGCCGATCGTTTTCCAAAATACCCAACGATTCCACACATAGGATTGTTGATTACGGATAGAGCCCCACTCTCAGAAGCATACCACCGCACACTTTTTCGGAATAGCCTCAGGCTTCTTCAACTCCCATGTCATTCCCGCGAAGGCGGGAATCCAGGTACCACATATCTTTAATCTTTCCTCAAACGAAAAATCATAAAAACAAGCCTTCTTGACTACTAATTGTCTCTTCCGAATCAACTCAGTGACTACCTAACCCATTCGTTTGTGGAGCCTGGATTCCCGCCTTCGCGGGAATGACAAAGTGACGTGACTTACCACGCACTTTCGCCCCCATGCCGTCTCATCGAGCCGGGGGTTTTCTTTTTTGATATCACACTCTCATCAACCTTAGACCAATCTGGATAGACAGTGACTCATTGACGGGCAAGCCAGTTCTGCTGTAAGAAATCTTCCCCCAGAGCAATATCCTCTGGTTGACCAACTGGCTGCCACGCTCTGGTTTGAAGGACCGTCACTGGTCTTTCATCTCCGACAAGAACGAGTGTCTGCGGCAAGCCATATTCGGTCTCGCTAATAGACACAGGGGCATACGAAAAATACTGCTGATCAAGCATATAGGCCCCCGTATTGACCAACCCATATCCCGGGGCATGCGGTCGCTCGATAATACCCTTGAGTCGTCCTTCCGTATCCGTATCAAGTATGCCAAACCGACTCGAATCCTCAAGCCCACAAGCGAGCACAGCCATATCGTATGCCAATAAACGTTCCAGGTCTTCCTGGCAGTAGATATCATCTCCATTTGTCACCAAGGCTGGTCCCACGAATAAGCCAGACTCATATACTTGCCGAATGGCGCCTCCTGTCCCATCCAATTTTTCGTGATGGACATATCGGATTGAGCGTCCCTGCCATTCACTGCCAAAATATTTTTCAATCTGATCACCCAGATATCCCACGACAAAAATCACTTCCCTGACTGCTTCAGGTAGCATCTCCAATCGCCATTCCAAAAGAGGTTTTCCGAGAAGAGGAAGCATCGGCTTGGGAATATCGGTGGTCAATTCTCCCATTCGTATCCCCTTCCCAGCTGCTAGAATAATCACCTGCATACATGTTAGACAACGATACTTATAATCTTTCCCGGTACAGACAAAATTTTCCGGGGAGTTCGACCGGCGAGATGCACCTGTACATTCGTATCAGCCAATGCGAGTTCAATCAGAGTCTTCTCATTTGCTTCTGGAGATACCACAAGAACCGCTCGTACTTTCCCATTTACTTGCACGGCGATATTTAGAGTTTCGGTCACAATTTTTTTCTCATCCCACTGTGGCCACTGTGCCAGAAAAATAGATTTGGTATCCCCAAGACGGGACCAGAGTTCCTCCGCTATATGTGGTGCAAATGGAGAGAGCAACAATAAGAGCATTCGATACTGTGCGAGAGAAATAGTGGTCTGCTTTTCCAGTGCATTCGTCAGTACCATCAGGCTACTCACAACGGTATTAAATTTAAAATCCTCAATATCGGTCGTCACTTTTTTGATAGTCTGATGAAACAAGCTCTCCATATCCTGACCAGCGGTACGTGATACTTTTGGTGAGACTTTCGCTTGCAATTTCCATACCTTCTCAAGAAAACGACGTGCACCGACTACCCCGTCTGTATTCCAGGCAATAGCTTGCCCAAATGGTCCCATAAACATCTCGTACAGTCGAAATGAATCCGCCCCAAAATCCGCGACGACTTCATCTGGATTGACCACATTCCCCCAGCGCTTCGACATTTTGCGACCATCTGATGCTGTGATGAGCCCCTGATTCACCAGTCTCTCAAATGGTTCTTCACTCGAAACAACGTCAATATCAAAAAGAAATTTGTGCCAAAAACGAGCGTACAACAAATGACGTGTCGCATGTTCGGTACCACCGACATACAAATCAACCGACATCATCTTGGCTTCTTTTTTCTTGTCGACTAATGCTTTCGTATTTTTTGGATCAATAAAACGCAAATAATACCAGCAAGAGCCTGCCCATTGTGGCATCGTATTGGTTTCACGTTTCGCCTTGCCTCTACACTTCGGACAAGATGTATTCACCCACCCTGCAATACCAGCAAGCGGTGACTCGCCAGTTCCTGTTGGCTCATACGACTTCACTTTGGGCAGAAGCACGGGCAGGTCTTTCTCAGGTACCGGCACAACCCCACACGCCTCACAGTGTACTAGTGGAATAGGTTCTCCCCAATAACGCTGTCGACTAAATGTCCAATCACGCATTTTGTAATTCACTTTTTTCTTTCCCATTTTTTCCTTCGTCAACCACGCCGTCATCTGCTTGCGCGCCTCAACGGAAGTCAAACCAGAAAATTCCCCTGAGTCATGCAAAACACCATCTCCTGTAAAACACTCTTGTGATTTTACTCCTCCATCAATAGACGCGATCACTTGTTTCACTGGCAATCCGTACTTCTTCGCAAATTCACCATCGCGCTCATCATGAGCCGGCACTGCCATCACGGCTCCCGTTCCATAATTTCCGAGCACATAATCAGCGACATAAACTGGTACCCGCTCACCACTCAACGGATTGACTACTTCGATTCCTTCAAGCTTCACTCCGGTTTTTTCCTTCGCCAGTTCCGTGCGTTCAAGGTCAGACTTGCTCGCTGCCTGTTTTAGATACTTCTGAACGTCCTTGAGATTTGAAATATTCAGAGACAATTCATCAATAAGCGAGTGTTCCGGCGCTACAACCACATAGGTACATCCAAAGAGAGTGTCTACTCGCGTCGTGAATACTCGAAGTTCACTTTCGGTTCCAACAATCGGAAAAATAATTTCAGTACCCTCGCTCCGACCAATCCAGTTACGCTGTTGATCTTTGATAGACTCACTCCATTTGAGAGCGGGACTATCGAGATCCTTCAACAAACGATCGGCGTATTTGGTCATCGCGAGCACCCACTGTCGCATTGGTTTTTTTTCTACCACCGATCCACAACGCTCACATTTCCCCTGTTCGAGGTCTTCATTGGCTAAGCCAGTTTTACATGATGGACACCAATTAATGGGATCAAAAGACTCGTAAGCCAAACCCTTCTTGTACATCTGCAAAAATATCCACTGCGTCCACCGATAATACTCCGCATCCGTGGTATTAATTTCACGTTCCCAGTCATACGTAAAACCAATTTTTGCGAGCTGTTTCTTAAACGTCACAATATTCTTCTTCACCGAAACACTTGGATGCAATTTATTTTTCAGGGCATACTGTTCCGCCGGCAAACCAAAAGCGTCCCAGCCCATCGGGTGAAGAACTCCGTATCCCTCCAGTTGTTTGAACCGAGCCAGAATATCTGTCGCAATATACCCGCGAGGATGTCCGACATGCAACCCTGCCCCCGAAGGATACGGAAACATATCGAGCACATAGAATTTCTTCTTGCGAGCATACTGCCGATACACGCCTGTCTCTTCCCATACTTTTTGCCACTTCTTCTCAATTATGGCTGGCTGATAATTTCGGTTCATAGGTATTCAATTCATCTTATCCCACAAGCTTTTCCTTTACCCTATCTCCTAAGTATCTCCCTCCAATCTCACCGCACAAGAAAAGCAAAAAAAATGCTTGCCGGTGAAAACGAGAATATTTTGGCTGTAAACCTCTCAAAGTTTGTCAGGTTATCTTGATAGCCTTTTCGCACTTTTCAAGGTTTCCATCTCAAAATGTTCTCGTTTTCCCTCGACATGAGATTTGAGAGAGATACTAAAAACATACAAGGATACTCTAGCGTATTTCTCTCTTTTGCACAAGAAAAAAGAGGCTTATCATAGCCTCTTCATGCACATTTCATCTCATTTAATGCAAAACTTCCCTCACAACGTCAACCGCTTTCTGCGGAGTTGTCAATGATTTTATCAGATAAAAACGAGTGGCATCTAATTCACCAATTCGTTTAAATGATTCCTGATTATCCTGATTACTCAACACCACGACAGGAATCCGTGAAAGCGACGGATCGCTTTTGAGTGCTTCCAAAACCTCGATCCCGTCTTTCACTGGCATCTGGAGATCAAGAAGGACAACATCTGGATGCCGACTCTTAATGAGAGCGAGTCCGTCCTCCCCATTCATTGCGGCAATCGTTTCGAATCCCTCGCTTTCAAATTTAATACGGTATATTTCTTGGATATTCACGTCATCATCAACGATGCATACTATCTGTTTTTCGAGTACATTTGTCATAATTCTCTTGCGAAGAAACTATTTCTCTATTTCTGAATCATTCATAAGTACCTCTGTCACAATTTCCACAACCTTCTTCGGTGTTGTCAGGGTTTTGACTATATAATATCGAACCGTCCCAAGTTCAGTTATTTTCTGAAACATTTGATCAGAATTATTATTGCTCAGAATAATCACTGGGGTATGTGCTAATTCTGGATCCCGATTCAATTCACTCAAAACGCTGATGCCGTCCATTTGTGGCATCTGCAAATCTAGAATAATCACATCAGGGAGAACGGATCGAACCAAACTCAGTCCCTCCTCGCCGTTCACTGCTACTGAAACGTAATATCCATCTTGTTCAAACCGCAGACGGTACATAATCAAGATATCTGGGTCATCGTCTATGATGCAGATATGCTTCTTCTCTAGTGGTTGAATTTCTCCACCCATAAGTATTTTTACTTTCCCCCAAGCAAACACACCGTACAAGCCATATTTTTAGTATACACCATTTTCCTTCTCTCAAAAAACCCTCCTCATCTCTTTCTCCCCGCGCACCCTCTCTCAGCTCGCAGCACCTACTTAAAGAGAAGCTTAGAATTCTTCGACCAGTAGACAATTCCATTGTAGTACCCGGGACTAAAAGTGCCTAGATAGTTAATGGACGCGCTCCGGATCACCGACGAACTCCCCGAGGTAGCCCCCGCCCTTTTCAATTTCAAGGCCATGGCCATCACACCATCGGTCAAATTCCAGGGATCAGGGGTCTTATGCCCTGTTTTGGACTGAATGTCGGATTCATATCCGCGCCAAACATCTGCCATAAACTGCGGAATTCCCATCGCCCCCCCTTGGCCGATATAGCTTCGCGGATTACACGAGACTTTTTTACTCTTACTGTATCCGAGCTCTTTCACGAGTTCATCAAAAATACCTTTCCTTCTCGAAAGAAGATCTATTGAGGCTTGCCATTTCTTGTTCTTTTTCAACAACGACTTGTACTGGGCCACTGCGCCCTTCTCGACATCATCGTATGTGCACTGTCCCGTATTCGCACCGAGATTGGTTTCCATTTTGAGGAATCCATAGAGCACGCCTTCAGGGACACCCGTTTTGCCGCTCGCAAACTCCACCGCATCACGGATATCCTTCGCATCGTAGGATTTCCCGGTCAACTTGGACAAGTCTCCCTGCATTTCTGAAAGCTCCTTATTGAGACGACTGATGATTTGTTGCTGATCTTCCAGGTCAGACTGAGTTTCATTTTTGGCGACCACTAATCTTTTTTCCTGGTCACTCTTGAGACGAAGCAATCGCTCATGTTCAACTTTCGCATCTTCAAGTACCAATTTTTCCCCCGCCATAGTAACACGCGCTTTCTCGAGTTCATCGGCAATCGTATTGATTTTCTCCTGTATCGTCAGAATATTATCCCCTTCAGCCAATGAGAATCGCATGGACTCGTTATCAAATACCACCTCGGCCAGTGGCGTATTGCCATTTTCGTACAGATTCCGAAGTAATTCCCGCAACAAATGTTGCTGAAGTTTAATCTCACTTTCAACAGCTTTGATTTCGGCCTCCTTCTTCCCAATAATTGTTTCTGTATCCGAAAGTAAGCTCGATGTCTTAGCAATAACCTGTTTGGTCACCACCAGTGAACCGGTAATCTGGTTAAGATCCTGCTTGAGAAGTGTTTCTTTCTTCTTGGCTGCCTCCAGTTCCTTTTCTGTTTTCTTGATATCACTTTGGATATCCTCCATATCCGCGGCCTGCGTATGAGAAACGGGCAAAAATACCCCGCTGAGTATCACCAGAAGAAGGATACCTGTGCTAAAAATAGCTATTGTTCGCTTGGTTTTTTGCATACCCTTTCAGTATACCATTCCTCGAGAATTCCCGCTTGACAGGAAGGAAGGAAAGGAGAATACTACTCCGGTTGGCTCGATTACCTGATTTTCTTTCCGAAGAACCTTTTGGGAGGGAATATCCCGTAACTGTGTCACTTTTTTT
>CAZDRG010000022.1:0-11388 GCA_964508015.1 uncultured Bdellovibrionales bacterium | reverse complement strand
TACTAGAAAGATGAAGCTATGAGAGAGCAAAAAGGAGAAAAATCTCATGATTTTCAGGAGAATGTCCGCGTTATATCACAAATTCAGGCAACCCGCGGACGTGATGCTGAACATTTTATAAAAATTTTTCGTCACGAAGACGATAATGTTGCGAGCGCTACCCTCGGAACACTTCTTGGCGTATTTGAAATCGATGATTCAAGCGAAGACTCAAAGTACATTGTTAACTTTCTTTTTTCTGTTGCTAAGAATGAATATTTCTGTAATCCACGACGAGGAGCAGTAGAAAGCTTCGAGGCTGCACTCCACAAGATTAATGTCGCCCTGGCCGAAATCGTAAAACACGACAATGTTCATTGGCTCGGGAAATTTCATGGAACAATAGCCATACTCGAGAAAAATTCCATTCACCTCTCGGCGGCTGGTGAAGGGAGAATCTACCTTTCTCGAAACAATTCGCTCTCGCACGTAAGTGAGGGACTCGCTTCGCCCGAAGCAGTATATCGGCCCTTGAAGACATTTATCGAAATATCAAGCGGACAACTCATCCCCGGTGATCGTATTCTCTTCCTCCTCCCCAGGGCGGTTGAGATTATCAGCGAACCAATCCTTGCGAGGCATGCAGGACAAATGACTCAAGACAGACTCAATCAGTTCCTTCGCACTGCGATGATCAACAAGCTTGATCGTGGCGGTGCTATTGTAGTTGATATAGAAGATGCTCCTATACCACCAACACCCTCTTCTCAGGGACACAAAAAAACCACCGAAAAAAAACTTTCGACTCAAAACTATTTTTCCGAAACTACCTTCGAAAAGAAACAAAATGAGAGCATCGCTACTGCGCTTGAGGAGGAACAGCCTGATCAAGAAACTCTCCCAATCAATCCGGAATACACCGACACAAAAACAGGGCATATCTATATTCAGGGAGACAAAAAAGAATCTACTTCTGAACCATCTCGTATCGCTCAGTATTCTGAATCATTCCTGTATCTTAGCCAAAAGATAGGGAAAGAAGGCTGGAACAAATCTTCTCAACTACTTCAAAATACCTCTCTCAAAGTAAAATTCTTCTGGCTCGCTACGACCAATAGGGCGCAGGGAAGCTTTACTTTACTTGCAAAATCATCATCTCAGTTCCTCGCTCAAAAAACACGTGTTCATAATCAACCCGCTCCTATCATGCAAAAGTCAGGTGGCAGCACACCTCGACAAGGAGGAATTCGATTCACATCAGAGCCGCAATCAGTACAAAAGCAATATCCTTCAGCAGAAACTCAAGAATCTCCTCTGTCTGTAGTCGCACCGAGACATGCCACCACGCTGATTCGATGGGCGCTATCAGCTTCTGCCTCTCTGAGTGCGACGCTCCAATCGTGGTCGCTGTCTCTGATTCGATTCCTCCGCCTCTATTCCCCGCTTGTTTTCCGAAAAATACAGCTTGTTCTGATGACAGTTATACATTCTCTCTGGAGGCTTTTTCTTCGTCTTTCGCACAGAGGACGTCTCGTAGTTGTCGTCTCGAGTCTGAGTGTCCTCGGTATACTCATTTGGGTTCTTTCACAGCCAGAAACACCAACCAACCTTCCTGTCGAAGACGCACGCTCTCTCTCGAATGCCCTACTCCCACCTCCGAGTTCTCTCCGCAGTCAAGAAACAAATGCCAGAGATCTCCCTCTCTCTCAAATCATTTCTCAACATTCCAATACCATTGCTTCAACATATCTCAATGGCCTTCAAGTCATCATGACGCAGACAAGTATTGAAATACCCTCAAAACAACTTTCTCTCCCACTCCCAGATGGAAATGGACTCCCACAAAAAATTGCTCCCATGCAAGATCTTGATCTCCTTTTTTTCCTCACTGATACCGGCACTCTCATGACATTTAGTCCGGTCAATAATACATTTTCCTCGAACACACTCCCAACCCGGTCTGACTCCATCGGCCAAATAAACACCTATCTGACCTACCTTTACATGCTCAATACTGATGGCACCGCCCTTTTCCGCGCTCCTCGTGCTCAGGGCGGATTTGGTGAAGGAACACCATGGCTCAAACAAAACCTTGATCATGATCCCCGAGCTTCATTCGCTCTCAATGAAAGCGTATTCATTTTTTCAAAATCAGTACTCACTCAGTATTCCCAAGGAAAAGCCGTCCGAGTCTTTGAAGCACCAAATGTGGTGCCGAATCAACTCTTCCTGGCAGCTGAACCCGAAAATCCACTCCTCCTCGGGCTGGATAGCGAAAATGAACGCTTCATCGTCTGGGATGCGAATGGAAAAATCGTAGAACAATTCTTTTCAGAGACACTCAAGAACGCTGTCAGCCTCTCCTTAAATAAGCGAACCGTCTTGATTTCCACATCAACGGAAACATTCGAAATCACCTTGCCGTAAATGAAAAACAAACAAAGGGTGCTCGCTTTCTTCCTCTATCAACGAGCATCTTTTTCTTCCTTTCTTTTACCAATAGACCGAACAAACTCACCTTAACGATCAAGGAATATATCTCCTCCTGATGTGTGTCTCCGTGCATCTTCTTCATCGTGCTTCCGGAGAATGTCCGTATAGTGACGTTGCCATGAGCTGTATTCTTCATCTGTTACGGTTGCAAAAAGGGGTTCCATGCCACATAAAGCCAAACGATTATAATTTCTACTAATCATCCTCATACGCATAGCAACGGTGTGTGACAAGGCTTGCACGTCCATGAGGCCATGAGATAAATGAAAGACCTGTTGCCTAATGGAAGCGACTTTTTGAGTAAGAACCGTATCATTAGTTGAAAAGTCCACCCCCGTCATCAAAGCCTCAAAAACCGTCGCCCGATCCTCCTGTGGATTCTTCGTACCATAAGCGCGGGCAAATCCAATTGGCCGCTCTTGCGAATTAATGGGCTGATTTCCGTAAGCCATAATCCCCTTCGGGTTCAGGTTTACCCAATTCGCATACGTTTCGACAGCTATCTGTCCCTCTTGAAATATCGGATCCATGAGGTGATAGAGTTCGTGATGTAACGTGTCACGAAATTCTGCCTGCCAATCCATATTTTCCAACTTATCCCAAAGCGTATCCGGGACATCCAGCGAGATTGAGTGATCATTCGTTATAGCAAAGCCACCCACATCTTCTGAATTAAGCTTCAAATTTGATCGCATGGTGATAGACGGAATATGAAGATCTCGAATCAAAAAATCTGGGTAATGCATAAACTCAACAGCAAGCACTTTAATGGCCTGAAGTTGTGACAAGAGATGTGCCTCCGATGATGAAATCTTCCATATTCTGGTCGAGAATGATGCGGATTTTCCTCAAAAACAAGGGGTATGTGATACGTCTTCTGGAACATCTCCTTCGCTTCGTCCCTGAGCCGTTCCAGTTTTTCACGATGTAAGCCTTCTCGTTGTCGTTCGGCGACATACTCTGCCAGACGTCCTCCTGTCACCCCTTCCTGAATTCGTGCTGCTTTCGCCTGTATTGCTTCCAACCCTCCTTGTTTGTTAATAAAATCACCAATGATATATCCTGTCTTACCAGATACCAAACCGACCGCCAACGCAGCAGAGGCAGTATTGATAAATTTGCGACGAGCCAGATCAGCTTCTGATTCTTCATCAGCTCCTGTTTTCGACCTATCGTCTACTCTCGATACTTGAGAGCAGGTTTCTGACAGCTTTCTTCCCTCTGATTCACCTCTCTTTTCCGCATTTTCTCCCGAGCGACCAAAAAGAAAAGCCCTCCGAGAAGCATCTATCTCTCCCGAATTTGGTGATGGTTTCTTTTCATGAGGAGTCTCCATGCGCATATTCCATTTCTTTACCGATGATCAAGCGCCCTAAGCGAGCTTCACCCGATTCATGATTTCGCGATTCACGGTTGCCGCATCACGGCCGAAACGAAGTCTCGAGAGCTCCTTGAGAGCATTTGCGATTTCTTGACTCCCCTTGGTTGGAGCGTATGTCTTCATGTTGAAAGGCTTGGTGAGTTCTCCATTCATCAAAATTCGCGAAAAACAATTATAGTTATCTACATTCATAAGATCATTGGCACTAAAGATAGGAGAAAATTGTTTCTCAAGGAACTCTCCGTCCTCTGGTCCAACCCGAAACGCAATCATCGAACCAACATTCCCGAACACCGCTTTGGAAATATCTTCTTTGAGCTGTGCGATGAACTGATGCGCTAAAATAAGGCAGAGGCGATATTTCCGAGCTTCTGAGAGAATCTGTGCCACGGAATTGGTCGTGACATTTTGAAACTCATCAAGATAGAGATAGAAATCTTTACGTTCACTCTCCGCCATATCAACCCGGGAAAGCGCTGCCATGAGTAAACGCCCAACAATCACCATGCCAAGCAATCGGGCATTGATTTCTCCGATTTTTCCTTTTGAAAGGTTAATCAGGAGTATTTTTCCGCTATCCATGATTTCTCGAAAATTGAGCGCGCTTGTCTGCTGAGCGATAATCGGCCGCATGATATCATTTGAGATGAAAGCGGTCAGTTTGGAAGTAATATAGGGGACCATGTTCGCGAGTGCGGCTTCACCGCCTGCTTTCTCAGCCTCTTTCAACCAGAAATCTCTCACGATAGGATTTGTACAGTGGTCAAGCTTAAAGCGTCGAAAGTCTTCATCTGACAGAACTTTCGAAATTTCCATCAAGGTAGAACCACTCTCTGGGTGTTCCATAATCAACAACATGGCATTGCGCATATACTGCTCAAACATCGGGCCGCCAGTCGCTTTGAGATCATAGAGCTGATCGAAGATGCCAATCATCTCATTGATAATAAACGTTTTTTGTTCCGGATGAGCCGGATCAAACTCCAGCATATTGATACCAATTGGACGTTCGACATCAGCGGGATCAAAGATGATCACGTCTTCTGCTCGCTCCTTTGGAATAGCTGTCAAAATATCTTCGATAGCATCTCCGTGTGGGTCAATAAAACAAAATCCTTTGCCATTCGCGGCATCCTTCTTCGCCATTTCTTGAAGAAAATTCGATTTTCCTGCACCAGTTTGACCAATCGTATAGAGATGCCTCCGCCGATCATTATCCGTGATGCGTATTTCTGTCTTCATGCCGCGATAATCGTTATATCCCATGAGCAACCCCTCGGTCGGGATATTAATTGGTGGCGGAGCAGCACCAGCTTTCAGCCACTTGATTTTCGGTGTTTCGGTGGTCGAGATAGGAAAATGAAACATACTGGATACTTCTTCAACTCCCAGAACACAAGCATCATCCTGATCAAAAGTGCGAAAAATATATTCAAATACGGCTTGTTTTTCTTTCACTCGACGAAGTACTTTCAAAAGATTCACTTCTGGATTCTCAAATTGACTAAACGAATTTTCCATATGCGATAGGATCTCTGCTGCTCGTTCGTGAGTTTCGGCCGTCGCAATCAAGCGAATATTCACTGCAAAAGCAGCTTTTTTTGCTTTACTATCAATGGCTTTCACGAGATCCTGTTCTTCCGGCGTCAAGGCCACTTGTTTCTCTGATGGATCACTTTGTGATGAGGCAGATATATTCCCTCCCGAGAGAACGTCCATCATCCCCTTTCCGATTTCCTTACCTGCTCCCTTCAGTACCGAATCGCTCTGTGCGTCATTCAAGCGTTTTCCTCCCTGCATTTTTTGAGCAATTTCAAGACCTGAAGACCGCCATCCGCTCGGTGCTGGAGCAAGTACAATCTGAATAGCTGCCCCCTCTGCCTCTGTATTCAATCGACTCAAAGCATTTGAGATTTCATTGAGAGGATCGCTCCCAATTCCTCGATATGTCCGAAGTGGAAGCGCATGATTTTTGGAAAGACCAAGAACCGCCACTGCGGTCGAACTACTCGGAGAAAACACCGTATAATCGGAAATCTTTTCAATCACTGCATTTGGGAAAAAACTGTGCAGTTGCTTTTCGATATTTTCCCTGAACCGCTTCGGCATGGAGAGATAGAAAAAAATCTCCTCGCTATTTGACGGATTGGCGATTTCAAAGACAATATTCGGCATCTGATAAAACCAGTGTTTCCAAGAGCTCGCTTTCCATTTGAGAGATGAAATAGCCCCCAAAAATTGCTCCATCGCAACAATTTCTTCTCGCCAGGCGTCAGCACTCTGGTTCTGTTGAGCTTCCTGACTCCGTTTAATTCGAGACACTTTCACCATCTCTAAATCCATTTGCATGGATTGACTCACCGCGATACGAAAGCGAAACATGCTTCGGAGAATCAAAAAGGCTCCTGAAAACAATGCCAGCATACCAAATATGCCCAAAAGCGGTATCAGGAAAACATTGAAATCAAAACCAGACATACTTTGTGTTTTTGTTTGAATGTATGTTCATTCTTCTTTTACTCTTTCTCTACCAGTCCCTTCTCGACCAAACCCTGATAAAACTTACCCACCATTTCATCATGCATTCGGTCCAGCAAATAATAGTTTTTCAATTTCTGCGCTACATGTACCGCGTGAGGAACTCCTTTTTGTGTAGCCAAATCAAGAAGTCGAGTCACTTGACTCTCCACATCAGAAAGAAGTGAGAGATTTCGGGCATCATCAGTTGCGCTTCCTGTCGATCCAGATGCGCCAAGTACTGGCCCTGCCTTACTTAAGATTTCGTTGAGCTGGTTGGGCGCTATTTCCTGTGTATTTTCTGAATTACTTTCACCTTCTGCATTTTCGGAAGCATTCTCCTGCTCTTGTCCGGGAGTTTTCTCTTTGATAATTTCTCTCGAAAGCATATTGCCATCGGATGCTTCTCCAATCGGTCGTAATTCTTCTGGCATACGTATTCAGAAACAATTAAACAAATTCCTGCTTCATCTGCTCCTTGAAATCAGCAACCACTTTGAGAATCATGTCTTCGTAATCTGGAATTCTTCCCTTTAAAAAGGCTGTAATCTCTTCCTGAGAACCGTTCCGATCGATGAGCTCATCGTATTCTTGGGTCCCTTTTTCACCTAGTCGATCAAAAGTTTCAAGCAAGATGCGCTTTAGAAGGGCTTCACCCATCTTGGCAATCAGCTCATTCTTCCGTGTTTCATCGAGCTTCCCAAAACCGAGCTCGTCTGCTAATTGATTGAGTATCGCTGCGTAATCCATAGACATGATATTGATAATTTAATTTCTGAAAAAAATACCCGACTCCCACACATCTCTTTATGCATTAACCAGATTTTGCGATACCGGTATGCGTGCTCGTAAATTATCTTGAATAAATCGCCCTACAGGAATACTCCCATTCTTCTGAATGAACTCCTGCGTCCTTACTTCTGGGATTCCCACAATAAGTCGTTTCATCCGTGCAACATCGTCTATCGTCATGCCAACTGGTAACTGAGCTGGATTTCTCGCTGCCTCAGCCAGCTGTCGTATAGACCAAGTGGGGTATGCTTGTAATTTCTCTTCAACGGACTGTAGCTCCACTATATCAATTTTTCCGACACCGGGAATATTGATCAGCCCTGTTGTGTTCGCCAATTGTTCCGGACGAACTCCGTCAATGTGATACAAATTTCGTCCAACTGCCACCGTCGTCCCATTAGCAGGTACTCTGGTGGTTTCCCCCGCTTCGGCTGCCAGATCAGGCCGAGCTCTGGCAAGAACATCGGGATGTTTTGTTTGAACACCAGCCATCTCTACTAAACCTGCACCTGTAACATTTCCCGGGGCGCTCGACCCCGCTACCGCGCTCGCTATCACTTTGCCTTTATTCGCAATAATAGAAGCCTTCTGCTCTGCTGAAAGACTTTCTGCTCCCTTCAAAGCTTTCTGGATATCTTCAGCGCTCAAATACTTCTTCCAATCAAATACTGCTCCAGCCTGTATATTCGGATTCCCCCCTTTCGCTATATAAGCATTTTTCAAAGCATCTGTGACATACAGACTTTCGGCGTCTCCTTCGACTCCCAATTCTTTCGCCATATTGCCAGCCAGTTTCCAGACTGAATCTCCTTTTGCGAGCGTAATTTTGTTTCCCAGAATATCAGGAATTTTTTTACCTCCTAATTCAACTCCATTTGCAGGAGTAGAGGATTCGAGTGTGGAACCACTCGCGCCCCTCTCTATTGTCGCTGGTGCAGCTGCTTTGGTTCCTGCTGTTGCCTCATCGGGCGAAACACTCGGAGTACTCCCTAGTGTACCCTCTGGTTTTGCTAGAGGAAAATCATTCCCAAATACCGCTTCTCCTGCCACCCTTACCCCTGCACCAGCTTTTACGGCAGCGGCGTGGGTCAAATCATGACCGGTCTCTGAAGCCAAGAATGAAGGGAGACCGAAGGCAACGCCCATGCTTGCCGCTAGCGAACCAAGTCGCCGTCGATCATGCCCGCGTACTCGACTTTCAAGCGTTTGGTCGAGAGAATCGATCATGTGATTATCCATGAAGGTCTTCATACGTTCTAGTCTGACATCGAGAGGCTCTTCATTCGCTTCAGGAGAAGATGGGGCTTCGCTCCCCGGACTCCTCGCCTCACCGAGATCACCGTGATCCAGGTTTTCAAGTAACCTCACCTCTTGTTGTTCACTTGCCACTATTTTTTCTGCCATTTTCTGCGCTCGACTCTCAGCCAATTTCTGGAGACCTCCATCTGCTGCGGCAAACATACCCGCTGCCGCTACACCGCGTCGCGCGATCACTGCTGCGATAGCCGCCGAAGCCATCGCTGTCCCGAGAAGACCTGCTCCGGAAGCGATAGCCAAGCCTGCAACCGGAATACCAATCACTAATTTCTTTTTCCACGAAAGCTTATTGTATGCTGCCCCAAATTGTTTCAGTCTCCCGAGAATTCCCTTCTGCTCAGACTTCAATTCTGTCCAGGCATTATACAAACCAATATTGACTTCCGTAGCGAAATGACGCAGCTCTGCTTCCAGTTCTTTTTCAAGAGGGTTCTCATCCTCTGGATCTGGAAAACTTTTCCATATTGGCTCATCAGAACTGCCTTCATCATCACTCTCAGGACTCTCTTGTGCGCGCGCTCGTAACGCTGCTTCTGTCTGTATCCGATCAACATGCCGTATCTTCACCATTTCGAGACGTAAATCCCGTAATGTACGAAGTGCTTCCTGATAGACTTTTTTCTTCTGTTCTACTGTTTCATTTTGAAGATCCTTACCAGAAATTCCCAACACTCCCTTGAGACGACTCATCACCGTACGACTCTCATTATCTGCCGTGACATATTCCAATCGTGCCTGATCGCAAGTTAGAGTAGCCGTCTCAATGCTCTGCTCCAATTGCCTTTCTGGTGTGATGAGGCGATCTCCTTTCGGGTCTCGACCAAAAGTCGCATATACGTCTGCTCGTTCTTCTTCACTTGCTGGCTTGCCTTCATCATCATCTAATTCCTTTATTGGCACCACTTCAGGCTGTTCAGCATTCGGCTGAAACCTGGTATGGAGTGAATTGTCCCGTGTTCTCACGATGGAAGCAGGTGCGGGTTCTCGCAAATCTGCTTGTTGATCGCTTTCATTCAAATACTCTTGCACCCAAACACTTCCATCTTTATATTGATCATTTTCCTGAGGCTGAGTCTCTTGATTCACCGTATGGAGTGGACTATCTCGCGTCCTCACGATAGCGGGTATAGATGCATCTACTTGCACTCCATGTTCGTCATAGGTACGACCGAAACCAACAAGATCTTCATTATTCGCGCTAGGTTGAGAGACAGCGGGTGATTGATCTTCCGACGACGTCGTCCGTTTCGACAAGTCATCTTCTCCGAGCACATCCACTATTGATCGCACTTCGTCTTGCCTTGAATCTGCTACTGGTGACTGTTCAAATTTCATAGGGTCTGCTTCGTTATTGTCTGTTGGGTTTGGTTGTACCTCGATATCTTGTCCTCCTGATGCCTCTTGAGGCTTTGGCGGTTGAGCGGGAGTCTCTCCTGTTTTATCGGATAACTGCGACTTTGCTGTATTACTACTACCTTTCCTCCGCCTTCCTCCAGTCGATTGCTGTGCATCAACAGCTGCCTCATCCGGATTTTTTTTTGAGACGGGATCATCATATGATGGCGTGATTCCACCAAACTGCCTCCCTTGAATCTTTCCTGGCTTCGGTAGAATCACATTTGACTGGCCTCTATCAGATTGATTTGAATTCGCCGTTACACTTGGAATCGGTACTTCTGATGCACCATCTCCCGATGCATCTCCCGGTACTACAACCGAGCTTTCTGGCGTTGCAGACACATCTGGATTAGCTGTTGTTGTTTGATCTCCATTCTGATTGGATTCCACAATCGCCCTATGGCCCAACTCCGCCAACTCCGCCAACTCCGCAAGGTCAACCGTACTGAGTTCATAGAGAGACAATCTTTTGTTTCCCCGATCGTCATCTTCAATCGCATTTTCCAGCCAAGCTCGAGATAGCCCGCGGGTCACAAAATAATTTCTTCCATTCTCATTTGAAGTTTGTTCGACCTGAATATCTCCATTACCAAACACCCGTGTAATTTCAAAAATCTCACCCGGACAAGAGGCATCGGTAAAACATACCCCTACCTCTAGCTGAAATCCAAACGTTGCTTCAATCTCATCTGCTATTTTCCCTGGAGATACAGATTCTTTTCCCCCATGTCTCAATAATTTACGCGGTCCTAGTTTTTCATCATCAGACCCATCAGAAGGCTTCCGATGATGATAATCTCTCGAGTGCTTATTAACATACATTCTTGATGGTTTCTCGCCAGCAGAAGAATCCTGAGTAGTAGATATTTTTTCTCTTCCCATACAAAAATATTATTTCTCCTTTTTTTGTTACTTCATTATTTTTTCTTTTCGTCTTTTCGTTTCTCCAACCGATATCCATTTTTCACAATATACTGATGAATTTCTTCCTCGGAACCAAAAAACCACTCTCCGCTCGGAAGCAATTCTTTCTTTCGAAATAAAACTTTTGCCCTTTGAACGAATCGAGCAAAAGATGATTTTGAGCTCTCTAGGTCATCACCAATGCGAAAACGAATGCCCACACCTCCGGCCACTGTCACTACATCAACCCGAAATGACGTTTCTTCGTTTATCCAAACATCACCAACTGATACTTCGCCAGGTGAAGTCATTGCAACGTTAGTCTCCTGTGACGGAAGAGACCCTCTTCTTTCTTCGGGTGCCGCAACAGAATCAACTGCTGGTACTGCATTTTCTGTCTCAGGCAAAACCGATGATCCAATAACCGATGCCGCCTGTGTAGCGGAAACAGAAAGCGTGTTCGTATCTGTCGCTGATTCTCCATTCTGCTCTGAACTCATTCCTTGTGTTTCGTTCATAATGCGAAAATAAATAGTACTCTTTAAATCACTTCATCTTTTATGATGACTTTAGTATAATAGTACCATAATCAAGTTGAAAAATAAAAA
>CAZDRG010000021.1:0-14205 GCA_964508015.1 uncultured Bdellovibrionales bacterium | reverse complement strand
GCTCCGGTTCCACCTCGAGAAACAACTAGTTGACCAGACCAGCCAAGAGTCAGAGTATTCGCAGAAATAGAACCGGTCACATTTGTATCGTTGGTGATACTTGTTGGCACAGAAGAAGAAACTGCGAGAGTAATATTCCCTGAAGCATTCGTAACAGCCATTCCGTTTCCTTGGGTCAAAACTGCCAAAGTATAACCGGTTCCATTGCCGATCAGAAGCGTACCATTAGCGGCTGATGCACCACTCAGCCCTGTCCCTCCTCGGGAACTATCCAGATATTGTTCCGATCCCAATGAGCTTGTACCCCCCCAATATGCGACATATCCAGGAGTACCCGTTCCAGTCAATCCGGCCGCAAAATTTGCACACTCCCACAAGTTACTTGCGTCATTCCAAGCAACGCCCTGACCATTAGCACAGCCCTGAATCATCGCTAGCTGGTCAGATCCAGCTCCGGCAAACTCCAAGCCAGAAGCAGACGATGTTAATCCAGTCCCATCTACACCAGACAAGAGGCTCAGAGAAATAGTTGGAGTTGCACTTTCTACCCCAGACCCAGAAACGGAGATACCATTCCCTGCAGATAGGGCAGCGACATAGTTTCCTACCGTATCTGCACCGAGGTTAATCAGATTTGTGAATTGTTGGGTTGATGCGAATACAATGTTTCCAGTCATGGTTCCCCCAGAAAGAGGCAGTGTGGAACCTACCACTGATGTAGCAATAGATGCAAAAGCAACTCCGTCATTCGAGATTTGCCAGGCACCAGTTGACCCGCTATAACGAATGGCTGGTCCATCAACAGCGCTAGAAGCTCTTACATCAAAGTCTCCTGATGTCCCTAATCCATCACCCACCGTGAAAACCCTTGAATTTGTGCCCGTATCTGTATTTTGATCATGTAAACGAGCATCATTTCCCAACACCAATTGCTTTGTACCTTTGCCAGTTGGCAGTTGCTTCAAGTCCACTAATCCCTTTCCACTCAAAATCAACAAGTTTCCATTTTGGGTACCCGGCACATATCCCTTCACCGACTCCGAGCTCAATGCATTGATTGCATTCAACGCCGAAGGAACAGAACCGAGACGTTTGCGAGGAATCATTTCTGAATCTGTACCAATCCGCACACCAAGGAAATATGCCCCTTGATTAAAATTCAAATTCACCGGGAAAGGAGTGACGTCTCCCAAGAAAACACGAAGGACACCATTCTTTACTTCAACCGTTTGAGTCTCCTCCCAAACACGTGCTCCAGAATCAAGATTGGATGGGTAAGCGTCACTTACTGCTCGATCGGCAGTATAAATTCTGAAACGCACTTCATATGTTCCATTCGTGATAATCTTGTTATCCGCATCAAACAATGAAATTGTAAGTGGAATTTGTCTTATTGACTGCGCAAAAACAGGTCGTGAGCTATTCCACCACCCCATGAGCATCCCTCCCGCCATCGCGATCATCAGAATGAAATATGCTGTTTTCCGATTTTTATTTTTTATATAAAACGACATGTATTTTCCCGAAATATCTTCTCAATTTTACCATAGAAACCCCCTCGTCAACAAGGCTTGTTGTGCTTTCTTTTAAGGAAAATTTATCCCTATCAAGAGTCTCCAAGTCTGCCCTTCTCGCTCTCTCGAAAAACCGACTATCATCCTCCCTATTTCTTCTTCACCGCCCATCCAAATACCTCTCCCACCGCATCCGCAATCAAATCAAAAAGTGATACTGTCTTGGACCCCGTATACACAGCATGTTGTTCGCTACTTACTGCATTACCGAACCGATCTTCACTGTTGATAACATAAACATACGTTGAAGCTTGATCAAGCCCGGGGATGGTAATACTATGACTCAACCCAAAGCCTTCTTCTTGGGCTATTTTCGGTGTCTGGCCCGCTCCCTTGGAATACTCGATTTCTGCTTGTGCAAGCTTATTTGTCTGCCAAGTGATGGTCAATCGAACTTCCTGTTTATTCTTCTCGGTAAAAGATTCGCCACGAATATCCGTAATTTCAAGTGGAGAAAGATCGTCTTGCGGAACAAACAGCTCGGCCTCACCTCCGATAACAATCGATTCAGCTCGAAAATTTTCACTTTGATAACGAGCATTAACTGTGGACTTCTCTGTTACTGACAAATCTTCTTGGGGCAAAATCGTCGCTTTTCTGTCTCGAGAGATTTCATCTGCCTGATTTCTCAGCTGCTGGTTCTCTCCCCTCGACCAGAAAAACCAAAAAGCTCCCCCTCCCACAAGCAAGAGGAAAAAAAAGATCAAGACCCAGATCAGCTTTTTTTTATTTTTTTTCGGTGGCGGCCATGAAACACTCTCACCCACACTGACAGGATTATTTGCTGTCATAAGAGGCGATGAAGTGTTCAGCCCACCAAACCCTACGCCTGCCATAAACGGCACAAAGAAAAAATAAACTTCACCAAACTAATTTCATGAATTTTCGAAGAAATACCCAAAAGAGTCCTCATAAATTCCACAATCATTATACCAAAAAAAGTCCTAGAAACATAGGAAAACGGTGCCACCCAAGACACTCTTTGACAGGCTATTTTGATAAGCAGATTTACTGTTGTTTTCGAATATAATCATATGCCGAGAGAGCAGCGACCA
Source organism: uncultured Bdellovibrionales bacterium (assembly GCA_964508015.1). Taxonomy (GTDB): domain Bacteria; phylum Patescibacteriota; class Minisyncoccia; order Moranbacterales; family UBA1568; genus JAGOSP01. The sequence goes on along the minus strand of CAZDRG010000021.1, from coordinate 11,576 downwards.
CACCGTCTCCTGCAGAGATATTATTCTGCTTATACGGAGCATCAGTCACATCGCCCGTCGCAAAAATGCCCACTCGTGAAGTCGCTTTTGTCCGGTGGTCCAGCACGACTTCCCCTCGCTCATTCCTCTCCACTAATTCCGCCAGAAAATCCGAGTTTGGAATCATACCAATTTCAACAAACACTCCATCCGTTTCGACACTTTTCTCCTCTTCAGTTTGAGCGTCTTTATAACGAAGTCCCGTCACGACATCTTCTCCGAGAACTTCTTTTGTTAAGCCAAAATATGCGACACTTACCCTCGAATCAGCCAAGATTTTCTCTCGAGTAATTGCGTCCCCCTTGAGCTCACCTGAACGCACCATAAGCACAATTTCGCGAGCATACGGGAGAAGGTCTTCTACTGCTTCTAAACCAGAATTACCTCCACCAACTACCACTACCTTTTTGCCCCGAAAAAAAGGAGCATCGCACGTTGAGCAGTAGACTACTCCCTTGCCCCGAAATTTTTCTTCACCAGGAACATCAAGCGAGCGATGTCGCCCACCCGAGGCGATGATAATAGTTTTTGACTGATATGTTTCTCCGGAACTACTTTCGACCAAAAATTGCTTTCCGTTTTCTTTTACGGTGGTTACGAGCTCTCCGATTCGTATTTCAATTCCTTCTTGCGCACGAAGATGTTTTTCAAGTGATTGTGCGAGCTCCCACCCGGGTATTGAAATGGTCCCAATCCAATTTTCAACCGATGCAGACACCGAGGATTGACCGCCGATACTCTCGGTAATCATCAACGTTTTCAATTGTTTACGTGATGCATAAATTGCCGCTGATACTCCTCCCGGCCCTCCACCAATGATAACTACATCGTAAATCATATTTTCAATTTTACCTTTTAAAAAGCCTTTTTGTGTATGTTACACCCGACCACGCGCCTGCATAGCAAGAGCTACACGCTCAAGCGCTACCACGTAGGCACCCATACGCAGAGTAGTATTATATTTTTCATGCGATGCCCACACCACCTCAAACGCCGCTTGCATTTTCTCTTTCAGTTTCTGATGTATTTCTGATTCTGTCCAGTAGGCATTCATAGCATTCTGCACTTGTTCAAAATAAGACACTGTCACACCACCAGCATTCGCAAGAATATCCGGCACGACAACAACTCCACGTTCAAAGAGCGATGCATCTGCCTCGCTCGTTACTGGCCCATTTGCCACTTCCACGATGAGTTTCGCCTGAATTTCTTTGACATTTTTTTCGGAAATCGCTCCCTCCAAAGCTGCGGGGACCAAAATATCACACGGAACAGCCAAGAGTGCTCCGCTTGGTAAAGATTCGCAACCCATACATTTTTTTAATGACCCCGTCGCACGCTTATGCGTCTCGATTTCTCCTACGTCCAATCCCTCTTCCCGATACACCGTTGATTGAGAATCTGAAATCGCGACTACCCTATATCCGGCCTCCTGCAGTAAGCGAGCTAAATGGCTTCCTCCGTTCCCAAATCCCTGAATAGCCACTCGTGCATGATCTGGCAAATGGAGTTTCTGTGCAGCATTTTCAAGCACAAAAAATGCCCCCTGTGCAGTAGCATAATCACGTACCAAAGAGCCACCGATACTTAATGGTTTTCCGGTAATGACACCTGGTGCCTTCTCTCCAATCAGTGTTTCATACTCATCAAGCATCCATCCCATCACACGAGGATCGGTCGAGACATCAGGGGCTGGTATATCTTTATTTTTCCCAATAAAAGCCGCGATAGAGCGAATATAAGCCCGAGATAATGCTTCAAGCTCACGATCTGAAAACGTTTTCACATCAACCGCAACACCACCCTTTCCTCCACCAAGAGGCAATCCAAGTACCGCTGTCTTCCAAGTCATCCACGCCGAAAGAGCCATCACTTCTTCACGGGTGACGCCAGGATGAAAACGAATCCCGCCCTTGTATGGTCCGGCTGCATCGTTCCACTGAGAACGAAACCCAGTAAAAACTTTTGTTTTTCCAGTATCCATACGCACCGGTACTGAAACCTCAATCAATCGATCCGGCGAAAGTAAACGTTCGAAAATATCTGGATGAATATGTGCTATTTTTTGAGCCGCAACAAGCTGTTCGCGAGCAGTTTCGAGTGGATTCATAGATTTTTCCTTTTTGATTTACCTGCTATTGCATCCGAAAAAGACTTTTTAAATACGATTCACTGATTTTCTGCTTTCCATCCCATTTACAGGCGATATCGTTTTTGAGCAGTACAACGCCCAACATCGCAACAGCCTCTCGAACCGCGCTTATTTGAGTGATAATAGAGAGACACTCAGCCTCTCCCTCAACCATTCTCCGAATACCACGAAGTTGCCCCTCAATACGGGCGATACGAGCAATCATTTTTTCACGATCCGTTTTCTCTTGTTTTGACATATGACTCTTTCTCAGAAAAAATCTCAATATACCCTCATGGGGTATATTATCAGTCTTTCCTTTGCTCGGTCAAATGACTCGATTTCACCCTATGTTGGCAAGGCTCGCGCCTGTTCTCGAAACTGATCTCCTCGATCAAATTCGTTCTTAAATAAGCCAAAACTTGCTGCTCCAGGTGAAAGCAAAACGACATCTCCGCTCTCAGCATTGCGTGCCGCCAATTCCACTGCTTTCCCCATTGACTCCACTACAGTCCATTTCTGAATCTCAGTTTTTTTCTCAACCAAAAGATTCTCCAGTTCCTTTAACAACTTTTCTGTTCCTGTCCCCTTAAGAAAAACTACTCCTTTCACTCGGTTCAAAATCACGACAGCTAATCGATGAAAATCAAGTTCTTTGTCGGTCCCTCCAACGATGAGATACACTGGCTCTGAAAAACTCTCCAGAGCTGCTATAGATGCCTCTGGGATCGTTGCAGCGGAATCATTATAGAAACGGATGCCTTTCCTTATTCCGACCAACTCAAGTCGATGTGGAACGCCTGGAAATGATAGGAGTCCTTGTTGGATGACAGCTGGTCTCACCCCGAATGTTCGTGCTGCTGAAGCAGCTGCCAATGCATTATTGTAATTATGTTCTCCCAGCAAAGACGTTCCTGTCAAACTGGCAATTTCTTGATGATATCCAGATTGAGCTTCGATAATTCGATCTGAGACAAGCGTAAACCCATCTGAAAAGGGTTGGGTCGACTTGGAAAACCAAATAACTCCTGCGGGCGCATCAGCGGCCATGGACTGTGTCCAAGCGTTGTCCGCATTCAAGATAACGACACCAGAAGACTGGAATCGAAAAATGTTTTTTTTATCTTCCACATACGCCTCCATGCTACCGTAGTAGTTTTGATGATCTGGATATATATTGGTCACTACCGAAAGAAGAGGGCTTTTTTTGATACGAGATAATGCTGATAATCTCCAGGATGAAAGTTCAAACACAACAACACTTCCTTTCTGAACTTTTTTCAGCTCTCCAAGCACCGAAATTTGGCCGATACCAACTCGTACGACTTGTTGCCCATCCTTCTCCAAAAGATGTGCTATGAGTGATGCTGTTGTTGTTTTTCCTTTAGTCCCAGTGACTCCTATTATGGGGGCCTCGCAAAGATCAAAAAAAATCCCGGCATCAAGCGTGACAGGTACGTTGTGAGCTTCCGCAATTTGAATAAATGGGTTAGTCCAAGGCAAACCGGGATTCTTAATCACCAGATCCGTCTGAATAAAATCTTGCTCTCGATGTTCACCAAGTACATAGCGTATCCCTCGAATATCCTTCAGCGCTTTTAAGGAAGGGCGAAGTTCTTCTTCGGTCTTTAAGTCAGTCACCAGAATTTCTTTCGCCCCCATTTCAGACAAAAAACGAACTGTTCCAACTCCTCCGTCATTGAGCCCAAGCCCCATAACAGTTACCTTTTTTCCGACAAAAGAATCTCGCGTAAACATACAACATTTTGTAATACCTCTCTCAGCAAAAAATAGTTCCTAGCAGCTAATTATAAACGTTTTTTGGCTTTGTGAATAGACTCTCGCCAGGCAAACAGCATCAAAGCTGTTACCGCACCCAATGTATCGGAGAGCATGTCCTTCTGAGCATCCCATATATCTCCCTGACTCCCAAGGTAAGCTGCCCCAGCCTCGGGGTCATTGGTTATAGCAAAAATCCACTCGATGATTTCATATGCCATCGCCACGGTCGCTATAGCGAATAAAGGGAACAGATAAAGTACCCAACGAGAACGCACCGCTCGCTTCATCACTAACAACTCGGCAAGAGCAAAAGCGTAAAATCCCACCGTAAAATGTGCCACTCTATCGTACATATTCCGCTCAAAACCGAATAGATCACCCAATACATCAAATGGAACCCGCTCAAACGTATAGTGCCCTCCAATAGTGTGCAGAAAAATAAGGATGCTCATCAAAATGTAAGCTGTATCTGAAAATCGTATGCCGCGGGCATATAATATTACGATTACCCCCACGATAACCAGCACGGTCAAATTCTCTGCAAACCAGATTTCTCGCTGATACGGATTTATTGACAGCAAGGAAAAAAACACTCCATACCCCAACAAAAGAATGAGTGGGACGCGCGAAGATGATTGGTGCATAATATTTGTTTAACATTTACCAATGAAGCCAGCCTTGCTCACGTTGAATAACCATCCCTGCACGCTGTTGCGTCATGTGACCTTCTGCTAAAGCCACTACCCCGTTCACCAATACCCATTCGATACCGTCTGGATAGTGATACGGATCTTCATGAGTTGCTTTCGACACAATCGTATCAGGTTGAAACACAACGATATCAGCTGCATGCCCTTCACGCAGAAAACCGCGGTTTTTCAAAGCAAATTTCACCGCAGGCTTTCCGGTCATTTTATAAATCGCCGTCTCCCATGACAAAAGTTTTTTCTCCCGAACATACTCAGCTAAAACTTTTGGGAAAGTCCCAAAATTTCTCGGATGCACAAGATTACCCGTCAATTTGTGCTCCACTGAGTATCCAACGCCATTACTCGAAATTATAGAGGACGGATGAGAAATAGCCTTATCAACATTGTGCTGTGACAACACCTCAAGTGAGACAATTGCCTGGCCATCACTCGCCAGTAAAACATCCAGAACCGTCTCTTCTGCTGACTTTCCTTGTTCTCGAGCGATATCCACAATACGATGCCTTCTCGTCATTCGACTCATCTGTGATGAAGATAAAATCATGCTGGTATAATCCCACGCTTCCTTCTTCATATCTCGAATGACTGCTTGTCGAACCTGCCTATCGCGCAAACGATACATCATCATCTTGCGTCCACCCTCCGTAATCCATTTTGGTAAAAATGTATACAAAACCGAACCAGTCGCCGTATACGGGTATACATCAAAAGTTACATCCTGATCATTAATTGATGCTGTTTCAATGAGATGGAATGCTTCATCCATCAGTGGCCAGTGCTTCTCCCCAACGGCCTTCAGATGAGAAATATGGAGAGGAATCTTCGATTCACGAGCAACACCAATCGCTTCTTCGACCGCTTTCACCAACCCGACTCCTTCGTCACGCACATAAGTAGCATAGACTCCACCTACGGCGCGAGCTGCCAACGCTAGTTGTACCAGTTCTCTCGTTCCTGTGTTATGAGCATGCGTATAAACAAGCCCAGTTGAAAGACCAAGAGCTCCATCGTGTAGAGCCGTTTGGAGAAGTACGCTCATAGAATTAATCTCCTCAGGTCTAATTGGACGACTCTCATCGTGCATACACCCTCTACGAAGCGTCCCGTGTCCTACTAATGTTCCAAAATTAATCCCTGGCTGACGACGCTCTACTTCTTCTAAGAAACCTTCCATGGAGAGCCAATTGAAATTAATTTTCCCGACATCAGTCCATTTTTGAATAGACCGAATAACAGATGGGCTTGTGAAAGGAGCGAGTGATGAACCCGAATTCCCTCCAATGATAGTTGTTACTCCCTGGCACAGCATGCCCGCAAGTTCAGGTTGCGCAAACAGTTCCCAGTATGTATCTGAGTGGTTATTTACATCAATAAATCCGGGCGTCACATAACAACCGCTCGCATCAATAACTTGTTCCGCTGAGGATAAAGCGAAATCACCAACACCAACAATTACGCCCTCTTTTAAGGCAACATCAGCTAAGAACATGGGGTTCCCACTGCCATCAATGACGGTCCCATTTTGTATTACTATATCGTACACATATTTTGATAAAATCTTTTGTTAAGACGATTTTCTTCTCAATTCCTTAACAATATCCTCGATCTCCTTTAGAAAGGCCTGATCTTCTCGGAGTGTCTTTGGCAAAAATACACGAATATCAACTGCCTGTCCGAGTGATTTAACTTTTTCTCGCGCTTCTTGCTTCGCAATTTCTATCATTTCATCATACCCCTCCATTGATCTCGTGGCATAACGAAGATTTCTGAAATCTTGCTTAACCGAAGCCATCACTACTTTACTCGTCCTCATATCCGATAGCATCTCCGCAAGAGGATTCCCTGAATCACGAGGGTTTTTCATGGTTGCGATACGAATATTGAAGTCTTCATCTTTCTTGAGCGTTTTTGCGTCAGCGTAGTGCATTGCATAAGCTGGATCTACTTTGGCAACCAAAAGCATAAACGCTTTATCTTTCAAAAGATATCCGGGAAGATTCTCAAGCCGATTCAAAGCCTCTTCTGGGCTTGATTGGAGTAATTGCAAATAATTTATTGCATCCTGATCGCTCACTCCTCGGATACTTTCGCTTCCGACTGATGCATCTAACACTTTTTTTGGCTTTTCTGCTGAAACCAATATCTCTGGGGTCTCAGAGGTAAAATTTGACTGCTTTTGAGAGTCAGCTTCACTTGATACCTCTTCTGGTGATTCCGCTTTCACTTCCTCCACTTCTGTTTCATTTGTTTCGCTGGGAGCTTGTTTTTTTTCTGAAGTGTCGTTCTGCTCTTCACGAATAGATATTTCCTCACCAGCACGTCCGTCCTGACTCAACACCGGCGTTGTCCCCGGTTCCTCTTCTGAATGACCCTCGACACCGGAAATTTTCCCAGACAGTTTCGCTTCTTCTTCATTCACAACTTTGAGTTTTTCCTCTAATTCCTTTCGGTGTTGAATCAAAGTGAGAAGTGTCTCATCATCTTTATCTGGTGTGATAGATGCGTTCAGTTCTTCAATCTCCTGTTCCAATTCCTGTTCTTCAGCGGTGAGTGCTACGACACGCTTCGTCTCTTCCTCGCGAATACTTTCATACAAACTATTCTCCTTCATCAGTGATCGGCGCTCGGCAAGGAATTCAAGTATCACTTCGTCGGCCAAACTCCCGAATACCGTTTTTGAGATTGCCTCTAAACGACTTACGTTTTGTGTATATCCCTCCTCGTCGAGAGGTATTGAATTCTTCTGCATATTATTTTTCTATTGATGATAGTTTCTATGAAATCTCATTCTCTTTGCCAACCAAGGAAGCCATCTCAACCAAACGTTGTGAATACCCCCATTCATTATCATACCATGCCACCACTTTCACAAAATCACCGTCCACTACTTTCGTAAGGGAAAGGTCTACAATACTCGAAAAAGGATTCCCAATAAAATCAGAAGACACCAGCGGTTCTTCTGTGACCGCGAGTACCCCGCGCATCCGTTCGCCAGCCGCTGCTTCTTTCAAGGCGGTATTCACTTCTTCAATCGTTGTTTTCCGCTTCAAAAGAAAAGTAAAATCAGTAATTGAAACCACAAGCGTTGGCACACGAAGTGCCAGTCCATCAAACTTGCCAGCTAACTCCGGAATGACTTCTGCCACTGCAATCGCTGCTCCAGTTGTTGTCGGTACGATATTTTGACTCGCGGCACGAGCCCGACGCAGATCTCGATGCGGACTATCCTCAAGATTCTGATCGGCAGTATACGAATGAACCGTTGTCATCAGTGCTTTCTCAATGCCAAATGTATCCTGAAGCACCTTAGCCACAGGAGCCAGACAGTTTGTCGTGCACGATGCATTTGATACCACGGTTTCACCAGCATACTGATCGTCATTCACTCCCATGAGAAATGTCTTGACATCATCGGCTCCGCCCTTGGCTGGAGCAGACAAGATGACCGCTCGCGCACCCGCTGTAATATGCTGCGACGAGCTATCCTTATCCACAAAACGCCCCGTACACTCCAAGACCACGTCCACAGCTAAATCCTTCCAAGGCAATTTCAACGGATCTTTCTCGAGCAAGACTGGATATAATTTCCCATTCACCCGAATACCGTTTTCCTCAGCCACAACAGAATATCGATAACGGCCGTATGCGGTATCGTATTTGAGGAGATGTGCTAAAGTCTTCGTATCCGCCAAATCATTGATGGCGACGACTTCCAAGTCTGGTTTTTCCAAAGCGATTTTAAATGCAGCCCGACCGATTCTTCCAAAACCATTGATAGCAATTTTTTTCATATATATTTCTCTTAATTTTTTACTTTTTTGTCCGAATAAACTATTTCTTCATCTTCAGTGCGAAATGCGTACCTATCGACAGGAACAAAAACACTCCTATACTCACCAGCAGACCCTTCAGGATCATTTCCCCTTCCGGATAACCGGCATAACATTGCTCTCTTAATTCCATAAAATTCTGTTCGGCATCGCCAGCGTAATAGCACAAGCTTTTTGATACGGCTTGTAGATAATACACGACTGTTCCAGCTACTCCCGAAATAATAGCTATCCCTATATTTTGCGTTTTTTTGTCATAAGAGAAAATAATTATTACTCGTGTTTCAATTCGCTTTCCCCGAACTCCCAAACATCTTCATTTTCTTCTGTATCGCTTCCTTGGTTTCTTTCCGAGCCGCACCAAGAATTTTGCGCAAATCTGTCTCATCACCTGAATCAAGTATTTTGCGTAGTCCCCCGATAAAAGCCAAGCGCACCGCTGTATCAACATTGAAACACGAGATACCTCGCTTGATCACTTCTGTGACCCGCTCAGACTCCCAATCAGAGGCGCCGTGCAACACCAGTGGCAAAGACACCCGAGAAGCCACATCTGACAAACGCTCAAAATCCGGCACACTCCGCTCACGAAAAAATCCATGAGCATTCCCAATCGCCACAGCCAGTGTATCAATACCCGTTTCACGGACAAACTCTTCCGCCTGAGCCGGATCAGTCATGTAGTCATTCCAATCCACATCTTCCATTGAAATTTCTCCCAGATAAGGTACGCTGCCGAGTTCACCTTGCACCGACACGTTCTTGGATCGAGCCATCTCAACCACCTTTTTCATGGTGCAGACATTATCTGCGTAGCTTTTCCGAGATCCATCATACATGACCGAAGGAAATCCGATTTCGATAGAGCGCTCTACTACTTCAAAACTCTTCCCATGATCCAAGTGAATCGCTATCGGCACACTTGCAGCATAAAATTCAGCCACATTTTTCACATAATTGAAAATAGCTCGTCCTCCAGCATAATCAAAAGTTTTTTCCGTCATCTGCACAATCACCGGCGATTGTTCTTCAAGTGCGGCATCGATAATAGCACGCGTCGTCTCAACATTAATCGTGTTAAAAGCTCCGACTGCATATCCGCCCCGCTGTGCCTGCTCGAGAAGTTCTTTCGTGCCGTATATCATACCAAGTGTTCCGTATTCATTGAGTTATAATTTTTGTCTTCCCCGAGGAGAAGCATCATTTTGACTACTTCAAAAGGAAAGAGACTCTCTCTTCCAACGAGCACTCCGTCCATCTCTGCTTCCCAAGAAACCGCTCCCAAGTAGCTCGCCTTGACCGACCCCCCATACAATACCGAAATACGTTCTTCAGTCGCATTCCCGAGACGTTCAGAAAGCCATTTCCGAATCATGATACGTACTTGAAAAATCTCCTGCGTCGTTGGGAGCTGATCAGTTCCGATGGCCCAACGTGGTTCATACGCTAAGACAATTTTTTCAGCCTGCATTTTCGAGAGATTGCCAAAAATAGCGTCCATCTGCTGAGCAAGAATAGTGTCGACCATTCCTGATTTCCGTTCTTTTTGTGTTTCCCCAATACATACAATCGGAATGAGATGATGTTTCAGGGCTGCGCGCACTTTCTCACAGACCACGGCGTTTGTTTCATTTCCATAAAATCGTCTTTCACTATGGCCGATGATCACAAAATCACAGCGATCATTCTTGAGCATGAGTGGAGAAATCTCCCCCGTAAATGCCCCCTCTTTTTCCCAGAAAACATTCTGCGCTCCTTTCTGAAAAGGTGTTGGAACATGATCAAACTCACGAGAGTAGATAATTGGTGGACAAATGACGCCCGTTACATTTCCAAAATGCTTCCCCGTTGCCTCACGCCGCAATACCAAAAGATACTGCTCAACTTCCTCTCGAGACAGGAGATTCATTTTCAGATTTCCGATGAAATACCTTTTCCGCATATGCTCTTATTCTAAAACAAAAAAGCAGAGAGAGCCAGAGTAACACTCTTCTCGAAATATCTCAGCGTCTTGAACCACGCTTACTCTCCCTTACCCGAGCTGAGCCCGAAGATATTTCGCGGCTTCCTCTGGTTGCAGAGTGGATATTTCAATACCTGTAGAGAGCTCAAATCCAGCCCAGGTAGCAGTGTGTGGCAGTATCTCAATATGCCACTGATAGTGGTCATAGTCACGACCATCACAAGGAGCAGTGTGAATATAGAAATTATACGGGGGATCTTTTAATCCTTTATAAAGAGATTGGAGTGATCGCTGCAGGGCTTCCGCCAACGCAAATTTTTCATCATCGTTGATACGTTCAAAATACGGGGACGGACGCTTGCCGATAATCCATATCTCAAAAGCAGCACGAGAGGCAAATGGACAAAATGCGAGAAAATGCTCATTCTCAAATACCAGTCGTTTTTTCTCTTCCTGTTCATATTCAACCACGGTCGTATAAACCTTGGTCTGTGTGCTCTTGTAGTATCGCTCAGCACCATCCAACTCAAGTGAAATATATGGTGACACCACCGGAATCGCCATCAACTGCGAATGCGGATGTCCGATACTCGCACCCGCTTCTTTCCCATGATTGTGAAGAATTTGGATGTAATTCACGCTCTTCCGATTCATCAAAGTGAGATAGCGTTCTTGATAAGCATCCATGAGCTCAGCCACCTGCCACGTTTCAAGGAGAGCAATATGCCGATGAGCATCCCGTGTGACAAAAAGCTCGTGATAACCCACTCCGCTCATCGCGAAATAAGGTCCTTCGGAAAGCTGTCGCACTGATTTCCCACGCGAAAAAGCCGGATACTTATTCGGAAATACCCGCAAACTCCATTCTCCATCAGGCTGTCGATAGATGAGCACATCTTGTTCCTGGCCACTCTCTTCCGGGTTCGCAAATGGATCGGGTCCGTCTACCACGGGCACCCGCTCTACAGTAGCAAACTCATCGGGACGCTTCGCCCGACCAGTGGCAATCACTACCCAATCCCCGGTCACAATATCTTGCCGAAGTTCTGATTCGTAGGAAACACTTTTTTTGTTTTCAATCTGCACTTCCATGATGTGTATGTTTTATTTTTGCTTTTCCC
>CAZDRG010000020.1:0-14612 GCA_964508015.1 uncultured Bdellovibrionales bacterium | reverse complement strand
AAAGGTAACCTTTTATTTTGATCAGGTGTCCTAATTGAGGGGTGAATTAAGGTTAATGTTCAATTTTTTATTATACACCTAAATGTCAAAATAGTCAAGCTACGAAGAGTTGCTCGCATCGAAACTGCTATTCAGCTTCCATGAGTACCGAAAGAAGTTCATTGCGTCCTTCGCCGGTCTTGGCGGAATAGCGTACGACGGTGGCCTCGGGGAACATCGTCCGCAAAGTCAGCACGTTGCGCGCTACATCATTTTGTTTTCCCTTGTCAGCCTTATTGGCTACAAGCACGATTTTATGCCCCGTATCGGCGAGCAAAGCGTACGTCGCATGATCAGAAGTCTTCAGCCCAATCTCCGCATCCACAATCAAGACAAAACAGCGAAATGGTACGGATGATTCCCCCACAAACCATGAGAGTTGCTTGCCGAGTTTTTCCTGACGATCACGAGACAACTTGGCAAAACCATAGCCCGGGAGGTCAACAAAGTAGATGGACTTATTGATGAGAAAATAGTTAATCGCAGTGGTTCGCCCCTGGGTATTACTTGAGTACGCGAGCTTCTTCACCCGCACCAATGAATTGATCACGCTTGATTTTCCAACGTTGGAACGTCCCAAAAACGCCACCACAGGAAGATCAACTTCGGGTAACCCTTCGGTACCAGTCACAGCCTTTACAAATTGTGCGGAGCGGATAGCCATACAATGCCTTACTTACATGCGCAAGATGAAAATATTATTTTACTGTAAAAATCATTCATTGTCAAATACAGTAGCCTTGTAATGTCAGGCTCACACTCAACATCCAACCAAAGAAAGGCTGGCTCCACAGGGAAAAAGAAACCCGATGGGTCGATTCGCTGTCTCTCGCACCCCTCTCAGCGCTCTAACAGCGCTCTCTTAAAACCGGGCGGCGGTATCAACGACTTCTTTCTTTTTGATGGATCGAGCACCACGAAGTTTCATAGTGATTTGTCGTTCTTTTTCATGCAACAATTCATGCATGAGTTTTTCTACTACCAAATCGATAGAGCCTTCGATACTCTCACTGGTTTCTTCTGCTCGGTACAGATGCTTCGGAGCCCGAATCATGACCTCTACACGATACTTCCCCTGCTTGTTCTTATCAACCTCAATTTCAATCTTGGAGGCTGTATCTGCCAGTTTTTCCAACTTCGCCATTTTTTTCAGAATATACCCGCGGGCTTTATCATCAGCGTCGCTTGTCTGCAACAAGAATCGTGTCGTCATACTCGTATACTTATTCTGATTACACTCTTATTATACACCCCCTGTGCAAGTTCAATTGTTCCCCCTCTAGAGCCCCGACGGCAAGGCATTTGAAAACAGATTGAGAATATATGGCATCGCAATCATCATACCAAAAAGCGGAAGAAACAGTGCCAAAAGTGATAAAATCAAAAACCAGAAAAAATATTTACGTGTTTTCTCGGCTGATTCGAGAGTTGCGTCAACCTTTCGCTCTAACTCTTCAATTTTCCGCATGAATATATCTTCCATAGAATTTGCTTAACGAATAAGAATCGTTTTTTAAAAACCTACCATCTGCACTTCTTCTTTGAGTTGCACCCGAAGATCATCACGTACGCGACGCTTAATCAGGCTCGCGAGAATAATCACTTCTTCCGCCGTCGCGCCACCAGTATTGATAATATAATTCGGATGCTGGTCGCTCACCTTGGCGCCACCAACATGCTTGCCACGGAGACCCACGTGATCAATCAGCCACCCCGCAGGAAGTTTTTCGTCTTTAGGAGGAGCGCCCGTATCTCGAGTAAACTCCTCACGTAATCTTGCATCTTTCACAATCGGATTCATAAAAAACGATCCAGCGCATTTTGCGGACTGCGAATGCTTGGATTCGCGCAAGGCAATAATTCGTTTCATCTCCCTCTCAATGGTATCTTTGTCTCCTGGTGTCAGCGTAATTTCCGCTGAAAGAATAATAAGTTCTGGTTGTTTCTTAAATATGCTGTCTCGATATGTAAAGCCACAGGCTTCTGCCTCGAGCTCACGAACCATGCCCGTGTTTTTATTAAACACTTTGACGCGTCGCACGAGGCTTCCGATTTCTGTACCAAAGGCACCTGCATTTCCTCGAAGAGCACCGCCGAAACTCCCCGGAACACCGGCAAGATTAGCCATCCCCATAAGCCCCTGATCTCGAGCAGTCCCTGTAATGCGTTGCAAACTGATTCCCGCCCCTGCCTCAATAACCGGCCCGTGTATAGCAAGGCCTCCGTCAGATATTTTAATCACCAAACCCCGATACCCGGCATCTGAAAAAAGAATATTGGTTCCGCAACCAATAACAAAGTAAGGTGTTTTTTCCCGAATGGCCAATTCGATACTTTCTGCGATTTCAAGAGGGCCGACTGCCTCAACGAACATATCAGCTGGTCCACCGATACCAAACGATGTGTGTCGAGAGAGAAGTTCTTGTTTTTTAATATGCAACATAAGAATTTGTTTTATGTACCTGAAGCGTCTTCTGAACGAGCAAGAGCATGACTCACTTTCCACACATCTCCCGCGCCTAAAGATATCATAACATCATTCTGCCCCAGAGACGTTCGCAAAGACATAATCAATTCCTCACTCTCATGCGCCACCGTACTCTTACCTGGTGCAAAACATTCCATGAGATCTACAATGTCCTGCGAATTGACTCCACCATGTTCTTCACGCGCACTCCCATAAATATCCAGAATATACACACGATTAGCATCCTCAAAACACTGTGCAAACTCGTGAAGGAGCGCTTTGGTTCGAGTGAAAGTGTGTGGGTGAAAAACGACCGTGATTGTTTTTGTAGGGTACATCTCTCGGAAAGCTCTGAGCGTGACACGTACTTCCTCAGGATGATGGGCATAATCATCGTACAAGAGAGCACCAGAGAGTTCGCCGATATATTCAAATCGACGTTCTGTGCCCGGGAAAGTTGCCAGCGCTGCGCTCGTACGCTCCGCATCTTTTCGGAGGAAATCAAGCAGGGCTATCACCGCAGTTGCATTGAGCGCGTTGTGCTTCCCTGCCAACTGAAGAGCATATTCTCCAAAACTTGCTCCACTTTTGAGCACTGAAAACTGCTGTCGAGGAAGAGATTGTGCAGAAGGAGCGACTGGGAGTACCGTATAATCCAGGATTTGATACATCGCTCCCTGTCCTTGACCATAGGAAATCTTTTGACAATGAGCAGCCTCCGCTATCCGAGACACTGCCACAGAGTCGTGCCAATAGACCAGCACTCCGTGCGCCGGAATTCTCGCTACGAAATCACGAAAGACGCGCTCATACGCTTCTGTATCAGCAAAAAAATCAGGGTGATCAAAATCCGCGCTCGTCAAAATGACAGCGAACGGTTGATATTCTTTTAATTTATTCTGGTATTCATCGGCTTCGAGTACCAAATATTGCCCCTTGCCCGAAAGAGCACCTCCACCCCATGCAGCGATACGACTCCCAACAATGGCCGTGGGAGATTCTCCTAAAGACTCGAGAGTATGCCCAAGCAATGCGCTTGTGGTCGTCTTGCCATGCGTACCAGCCACAGCAAGGGTGAGATACTCACGAGTCAATACTCCTACAGCTTCTGGATAACTCAACACGGGCTTCCCACTTTCAAAGGCTGCTTTCAATTCTGGATTCCGCTCCGGAGCATAGGAAGTTGAGTACACAATAACGTCTGCGTCAGAAGGAATATTCTCTGGTGCAAACGTCTCATGAACCGTAACAGACAGCGACTTGAGGATACGATCCGTAAAAAAAACTTCGGGCGTATCCGAACCGGTGATCTGCTTACCCTGATGCACAAGAATCTGCGCTAAAGCTGCCATACCGGCACCCTTAATACCAATCATATGCACACGCTTTGATTTTGACAGTGAGGTGGATTCCATACGTACAAAGCATCAAAAGTCAGCGAATTGGTACTCAGGCCATGAGATCGATCAGCCCATCTGCAATTCGTTCGGCAGCATCAGGATGATAAAACGCATGAAGGCTTTCTCCCATTTCAGCACGCAAACCATCATTATTCAATACATTCTCAAGATTTTCCAGGAAAATATGCTCCCCCAAATTAGCCTCCTCTAGCACCAGCGCTCCGCCAATTTCAGCAATGTCATACGCATTTTTTCTTTGCTCATTGTTGGCAGCGGTTGAGAGAGGTACCAATACAAGTGCTTTTCGATGCGCGGCGATTTCAGCAATTGAACCAGCCCCCGCTCTTGAAATCACCATATCAGCAGCTGCGATCACATCACCCATTTCCTGCGCGGAAAGAAAGGCTACCGGATGATAGCTCCCATTTTCAGTCGGCACGCCGAGTTCAGCCGAAAGAGCTATTACGCCTTCAAAGTGGTTACTCCCCGTCTGATGGATTATCTGCACTCCTTTCATCAAGAGAGCTGGCAAAATTCGTAATAAGGCATTATTTAATTCGCGTGCTCCTTGGCTTCCTCCAAACAAAACAATCGTCTTCTTCTCAGGGTCAAGATGGAAGCGTTCTTTACCTCGCTCTTTCGAACCAGACACAATTTCTTCTCGTACCGGGTTGCCAGTCAAAGCAATCTTATCAGCGGAAAAATATTGAGCCGCACTCGGATAGGCGATGGCGACTTTTTGCACCCACTTACCAAGCCAGACATTTGCTCGACCAGCCACCGAATCAGAATCATGAATTAATACCGGAATACGATAGAAGCGCGCCGCTACAACAACAGGTACCGAAGCTGCTCCTCCCTTCGAAAATACGACATCTGGCATAAACCAAAGGAGATACCATAAAGACTGTACGATACCAATGGGAAGCTTAAGAACATCAAGGTAATTCAGAAGGGAAAAATAACGTCGCATCTTTCCAAACAGAACACTGCGCATCGGAATTTTTTCCGACTTCATGGCGGCCTCCTCAAATACACCGCCCCCGCCAAGAAACAGAAGCTCAATGCCTTCTGGATACCGCTGACGTAAAACGCGAGCCACGGCAACCAGCGGATAGGTATGCCCTCCAGAAACACCTCCCGAAAGTACCACTCGTGGCATTTGATGAGCCATAAAAATAGAGAATCTGAATTGTTTATTTATGCCTCTAGTCTAGCCTGTTTAGATATGTTCAACAAGATACCAATGGCCGTCAGGAGAACAGCGAGAGATGTCCCTCCATAACTAATAAACGGAAGAGGAATACCGGTTAAAGGAATAATTCCTGAAATAGCCATGATATTAATCATCGCTTGAATGAAAATCCAAGAAACAATACCTACTGCAACAAGTCTTCCAAACATATCCGGAGCTCTTTGAGCAATACGGAATCCTCTCCAAGCAACAAAGAGGAAGAGCGCCACCACGACGACCGCTCCTATAAATCCTACTTCTTCACCTAAAACAGCAAAGATAGAATCCGTTACTGGTTCAGGCAAATAATTAAATTTTTGACGACCCTGTCCAAGTCCAACACCAAACCACCCGCCAGAACCAAGTGCCATCAACGCTTGCCTCAATTGATACCCCGATCCAAGAGGATCATGCCCAGGATTCAAAAAAACTAGAAATCGCTCCATGCGATATGGGGCCAACCGGATCAAAAGCGCGAGCATTCCGATTCCCCCAATAATCGTAATAAAAATGTGAGAAAGACGAGCGCCTGAAACAAAAAAAATTGCCAAAGCGATGCAAAAAATGAGTCCGAGCGTCCCGGTGTCAGGTTGTTTGATAATCAAAAATCCAACCAGTGAAAGGATTGCTATAAAAGGAACATAACCCTCAAAAAAATCAGCATTATTTTTTTCTTGTTGTTTCCCCGAAAGCCAAGCAGCAAGATAGAGGATGATAGCCAGTTTCATCACTTCAGATGGTTGAAATGACAATGGTCCGAGCTCAATCCAACGGGCTGCTCCATACACCGTTGTACCAACTCCTGGAATAAAAACCATGACTAAAAGAGCAACAGCCAAAAAGAAAATTGGCACCACAAATTTACGGAAAAAATGGTAATCAATACGTGAGACGACAAAAAGCGAAATCATTCCCACCACCAAACCAAAACATTGCTGCTTAAAGAAAAAATACTCATCACCAAAACGCACCTTCCCATAGGCCACGCCGGCACTCGCAATCATCAGCAATCCAATACCGAGTAAGGTAAAAATTGCCAGCAACAGCGGGCGATCAAGCACACCAGAAGAACGAGACTGGATTTCAGTTTTCATATTCCACATTCGCTGTTTCAGAACTCGATATTTCGTGTCTTCTCTTACTCATCAGAAGGGACTGTTCCTTTCTCCATGTTTCAATCGCGCCATGGTGGCCAGAAAGTAAAACTGCAGGAACACACCAGTCACCAAAACATTCTGGTTTTGTGTACTGCGGATACTCTACTATGTTTGCCTCGCTGTATGATTCTGTAGCAGCGCTCTCATCATTCCCAAGTACCCCAGGCAAAAGACGGGCCACTGCGTCAGTCACAATCATAGCCGGTAATTCACCTCCCGTGAGCACAAAATCACCAATGGAGATTTCTTCATCCACCAAGTGTTCCGCCACACGCTCATCCACACCTTCATAACGACCACAGAGAAAAATGAGCCGATCATACTGCTGTGCAAAGCGTCGCGCGTCTACCTGAGTAAACAAATGACCTTTTGCGGAGAAGAGAATGGTACGCGTCCGTTGAGCTGTATCTGCCCCCCCTTCTTTCTGGTGAATTTCTGCCAAACATTCCGCGAATGGCTCAACCTTCATAACCATGCCGGCTCCACCGCCATACGGGGTATCGTCAACTGTTTTGTGTCGATCGTGCGTAAAATCACGCAGATTATGAGTTATGATCTCAATCTGTCCGGCCTCTTGAGCTCGTTTCAAAATAGAGACACTCAAGTACGAATGGAAGCTCTCAGGAAAGAGAGAAAGGATTTCAAAACGCATAATCTTCATACTTTTTTATACTTTGAACATTTTTTCCTCCGCTTCACGCAAAGCGACCTGCAATTCATCAACTAACGGATGCGTCAGTCGACGGACAAGAACGGCTAATACTGATTGATAAAACCACTGTGTCTCTTCTTTCCCCGCCGGGAAGGTCTTCCAAAGATTCTCACCCTCTTCCATGAATCCGTCCACCAGAGAACGAAGGTTGTGGATTTTATCAGCTGCTGCAATCATCAATCCCTCCGGTGAATCATTTTCAAGTCTTTTCAGATATCCCTCTTTACGGTCCTTCCAGTGTTTTTTTCGAGGATTCCCGTAGGGGAAAAACTGAATGTGATCTTCGGTCTCGTGATCTTCGGTCACTTCTCTGACGATAGCATACACGCGTTCACCAAACTCCGCGCGCATTTGGTCTGCTCCATAACTCGGGACATCTTCCAAAATATCATGCAAGAGTCCGGCACAAATAACATCTTCATCCTCGGAATAATGGGCGAGAAGAAATGCTACCGCAAAAGGATGCACGGCATATGGTGCCCCTCCTGCTTTGCGCTGTTGATGACGATGGAGCTCGGCCGATCGCACAATCGCTTTTTCAATTTTCGAAGTCAGGAGCATAACAAATGATAAATTCCATAAAATAAGAAATAGAGTGGGCTCTTGCCAGCCATACCACCCCAGCTTACAATACAGTATAGCTCATCCGCTAAAGAAATAGCTATGCAACAAACAGTCGCCGTGATCGGTCTTGGATATGTTGGCCTTCCTCTCGCCGTACGTGCCGTCGAGCAAGGGTACACTGTGATTGGCTTCGACACGCACCAAGAAAAAATTGCCAAAATCAACAAACAAGAGTGTCCCATTGAGGATGTTCTCCTCGACGCTCTGCTGAAAAAATTTCCATTTGAAGCTACCGATCAACCAGACCGTCTCAGCGAGGCAGATATTGTGTTGATCTGCGTTCCTACTCCAGTTGATGAGATGTACTACCCTGATCTCGAACCAGTTATTTCTGCTGCAACACTGTCTGCTTCCCATCTCAAGCCCGGTGCACTGATTGTACTCGAATCCACTGTCAATCCAGGTGTTTCAGAAGAAGTTATTCTCCCAATCTTTATAAAACATGGGCATACAGTTGGAAAGGATTTCTTTCTTGCCCATTGTCCTGAACGGATTAATCCTGGCGACGAAAAATGGAATGTCACTAATATTCCCCGTGTCGTCGGATCTATTGACTCTCTCGGGCTTGAAAAAGCAGTTGATTTCTACCGTTCGATTGTGGATGGCGAGATTCGCCCTATGAAATCAATCCGGGAAGCGGAAGCGGTCAAGATTGTCGAGAACTCCTTCCGAGATATCAATATCGCTTTTGTCAATGAACTGGCCAGATCCTTCGATGTCCTTGGTATTGATGTTAAAGATGTGATCCAGGGCGCAGCAACCAAACCATTTTCTTTTTTGGCGCACTATCCATCGTGCGGTGTCGGCGGTCACTGCATACCTGTCGATCCGTATTATCTC
This sequence comes from uncultured Bdellovibrionales bacterium, assembly GCA_964508015.1. Lineage (GTDB taxonomy): Bacteria > Patescibacteriota > Minisyncoccia > Moranbacterales > UBA1568 > JAGOSP01. The sequence continues at coordinate 6,139 of CAZDRG010000020.1, read as the reverse complement.
ATTGAGCGAGCGAAAAAATCTGGCTTTGATCACCGCTTTCTCAAGATCGCCCGCGAGATTAACAACGCTATGCCAGCATATTCTGTTGAGCTCTTGCGAGATCTGCTCAATGAAATTCGACTCCCCATCAACGGCACAGTCGTCGGTGTTCTCGGTCTTGCCTACAAAGCAAATATCGATGATCTCCGTGAGTCGCCAGCCATTCGCATCATCGAACAGCTCAAACACCACAAAGCAGAGGTTATCACCTATGATCCACATCTTCTGTCTCTCTCAACAGAATCTTCGCTTGAAACCTTTCTTGAGAAATCCACTGCCATTATTCTGGCGACCAATCATCGCGAATTCACAGAAAATCTCACCCCAGAACTTCTGAAACAGCATCATATTGAGATCATCGTGGATGGAAAAAATTGTCTCGACAAAGTCGCCTTTCTCGAAGCTGGAGTCCGCTACAAAGGCATTGGCCGATAATCATCTCGTGAAAAGAGAGATTTCTTGTCTTTCCAATTGCCTCACATTTGCCTCCTCTCTGCATATCGTCAATTTTCCTTATGTTTTCACTCATCAAACATCTTCTGTGGCTCATTCATATCGGAGCAATCGTTTATTTTGTGATGACATATATTGGATATGATATCAATTGGCACTACTTTGACGCCCAAAAAAAAGCTTGCGAAGATCGTTTGAATGAATGTCGCTGGGATCTTATCAAGACAGGAATAGAAGGTGTTAAAGAAACATGTGACTGGAAATGCGCTGATATAAGCCCAAAACTCCTCATACGCAAAAAAGAGACCCCCAGGGAAGAAACCCCTCCGGAAGTACAAGAACCCACAGAAACTCCAGAAAATGCTACAATAGAAACGCCATAACCCTAATATTACGTACGCTATGCGGCTCATCGTCAACATACCCGCTTATAATGAAGAAGAAAAAATTCGAGAAACCATCAAGCGTATTCCCCGTCATTTCGAAGGCATCGATGAGGTACTGATACAAGTCGTTGACGATGGCTCTTCTGATAACACTGCTCGCGTCGCCAAAGAAGCCGGGGCTGATTTTGTCCTCCTTCATGGTATCAACCGGCGACTTGGCGTGATGTTTGCAACGGCGAGCGAAAACGCACTCCGAGAAGGGGCTGATATCATGGTTAATATTGATGCCGATGGTCAATTTGACCCCCAAGAAATAACGAAGCTCCTCCATCCCATTCTTACCAATCAAGCGGATATGGTCATTGGAGACCGATTTTCGCAATCCACTGCAAAAAATATCCCGTGGATAAAGGACTTCTTTAATCGTCTCGGGGCTTCACTGGTCGGCTCATTTCTCAATATACGTACTGATGATCTCACTTGTGGATTTCGAGCACATACTCGTGAGACACTTCTTCGTCTCAATAATCCCGCTGGCTTCACCTATACTCAAGAAACGATTATCGATGCCATCGGAAAAAATCTTCGTGTCGTATGGATTCCAGTCCAAGTCACTTACTTCGCTGATCGAAAATCCAAAATTGTGAAGAGCGTGTACAGCTTCGTCAATAATAGTGCGCGCATTATTCTCAAGGCCGTCCGAGATGTTCGTCCGCTCAAATTCTTCGGTATTCCTGGTCTTGTTCTGATTGCTATTTCCATCGCTCTTTTCGGCGTATTTCTTGCCAATTATTTTCAAGATTTCAAAATCACTCCTTACCGTAATTATCTTCTCTCCTCACTCGCTACTTTTGTTATCGGACTACAGTTCTTCGTCTTTGCACTGATTGCAGACATGATCAAAACCAACCGCCGCCTGACCGAAGATATGATTTATCTCTTCAAAAAAGAGAAGTACAAAAGATAAATACCTTCCCGATTTCTAAACTGTAACTGTTATGAGAATTCTCTTCATCTCTCGAGCTTTCCCTCCAATTACGGGTGGTATCGAAAACCAGAATGCGGCCTTAGCTGAATGGCTCCCAAAATTTGCTGAAACAAAATTCATTCTCAACCGTTCTGGAAAGTTTGCTCTTCCCTGGTTTCTTCCCTTCGCTCTCTTGAAGGCGTGTGTTCTCATGTTTCGTTCAGATGTTCTCGTACTCGGTGACGGAGTACTCGCTATTATTGGTGCGATCATTAAAATTCTCTTTCCTCACAAAACAGTCGTGACCGTTCTTCATGGTTTAGATATCACCTATCCACTTCCTTTCTATCAACGTATTTGGATCCGTGGTTTTCTCCACATGCTTGATGGATATCTCTGCGTAAGCATGCACACCAAAACACAGGCCATAAAACATGGCATCCATGCTCACAAGTGCTTCGTCATCCCTAACGGCGTCGAAACTGAACGTTTTACCAGTAAACGAAATCGTGACAGGCTCGAAACAATACTTGGTCGATCGTTGGAAGGAAAAATCGTTCTTCTTACCCTCGGCCGACTCGCCAAACGCAAAGGAGTTGCCTGGTTCGTACAGCAGGTACTCCCTCGACTTAATGGTAATATCCTCTATGTTGTGGCAGGATCAGGCCCAGAAGAACTCGCCGTTCGTGAAGCAGCACGGGTCACGCATCTTGAAGCGCGCGTGATACTCCTCGGACGTGTTTCACAAGAGGATGTTCTCACGCTTCTCAACTCATCTGATATTTTTGTGCAACCCAATATTCGCGTCTCTGGTGATATGGAAGGATTTGGTATCGCGGTCATCGAAGCTGGCTCTGCTGGTCTTCCAGTAGTTGCATCAGACCTTGAGGGATTAAGAGACGCCGTCAAACACGGAGAAAATGGCTTTCTGGTGAAGCCAGAACAGTCAAATGGATTCATTCGAACTATCAACGAACTCGCTGAGAATAATGATGAGCGTCGTAATTTTGGAGAAAAAGCAGCACGTTTTGTCGAAAACACCTTTCACTGGAATATGGTCGTCAAGAGATATATCGAAGTGCTGACAAAAATAATGAAACGTTGACCGTGCTTTTTTGAGATACAAACCTATGGCTCCTTTTCTTCAGGCCGTTTTCTTCTTTGGCGCACTTCTCTCCTTCTTCGGAGCCGGGTTTGTGACTTGGCGTTTCTTCTTTGCTTCTCAGAAACCTTCATTTTTTATCGAAACACTCATCTTTTCTTTTGCACTTGGTATCGCGCTCATAGATGTCTTCATGTTGTTGCTCGGAACCGAAAATATCTCTTTGAGCAGGCATTTCATTCTGCTTTTTCTTCTTGCTATCCCCTTCATTGGCGGTCTCATCTGGTATTACAGACATCCTCACACATCAGTAATCGATCACACGCGCTTTCAACCGCTCCTCCGATCAAAATTCGAACGGCTCATCTTCTTTACTCTTTTTGTCCTGACGCTCTTTCTCAAAGTATTCTATCTTTCCAACGCCATTGTTCCTACTGCAACTGATCTTGGTCACCATCTCTACTGGGCCAAAGTCATCACCGAGACTCATCATCTCCCACTCTATCAAGAACAAAAGGTTATCGATGAGCCCGAAAATATTCGGCTCTCTCAACCAAAGCCAATCGCTGATTTTATCATCGGGGAGCATCTTCCATTCGCCGCAATTGCTCTGCTGACAGGTTCTGATTTCTTCTCGGCCTTTCCGGTTGTATTTCTTCTCCTTGTTAATATCCTCAGCCTCCTCGCATTAGTCGTATTGGCCTATCGAATCGTCGCAACATCGCCGCTCCATCGTCTCATTCAGCCACAGCTCGTCGCTCTTTCAGTCCTGTTTCTGTGTGGACCACTCTACACGCTTGCTTCTCCTCAAGCCAAATTTGTTTCTGGTGGCGTGATCGGAAATGTCTTCGGGAATCTTTTTATTCCCCTTATTTTGCTTCTGTTCCTTCGAGCACTTCAGGAAAAAGATTCTCGATTACTCGGACTCGGTTTCCTCTTCGCTGTTACTCTTGCTTATACCCACCATCTTTCGGCTCTCGTACTTCTCTTTATTTTGGCAGGAAGCGCTCTCCTCCTCGCAATAAGTTTTATCGGTCATTTTAAGGCTCTTACGACTCGAATCACTCATATTCTCTTTCAACCGACTCCCATTTTGATCCTGATTCTTTCTGGAATTTTTTTCTTCTTTGTAGCCATGCCGACATATATAGAGACTCATGCTATCAGCACGGCTATCGGCACCCCAATCAAACTCACCCGTATTGGCCTCAGCTTCGATCAAGTCATCAATGCGTCCGGCGAAGTTCGTTTCGCGCTTAGCACGATTGGAATGATTCTCCTTCTCGCTGTCTTTCGTTGTTCTTTTGCAGCGAGCCTGATTCTTGCCTGGACTCTCATGTTGTTTATCATGACATTTCGTCCAAGCTGGTTATTTCTTGATATTCCCTCAAGTCGTATCGGGACATATTTGTCTTTTCCTATCGGCATAGTGGGCGCTATCGGACTCGCTTGGCTCATCAATATTTTTCGCAGTCAAAAAAATTCACTCCTCTCTGTTCTTCTTCTTGTCACTCTGTTCGTCTATTCATTCACTTCTGGCTTTACCGATGATGGGAATACTTTGCTCGCTGCCCCAAAATCTGAAGCCACCCTCGAAACTTTTGCTGCCGCTCAATTTCTCGCTCAAAGAATTACTCCAGATGACGTCGTCCTCAAAGATCACAATTATATCGTCGCCGATGCCTGGATGAAACACTTTTTCATGCGAGATTATTTCTTTCCTCTCTCTCGAGGATATTTTGGTCGCTACGAAACAAACGGCCATGAACGCTGTACGCTCGACATGATAGCTATTCCCAATACCCCTCGAGCGAAAGACTGTTTCCAAGGAACAGGGGTCAATTACATCATTGTGAATCCTCAATTCGACGCCCCACAATTCGCAAAATCACCCGATTTCTCTCGAGTCTATTCTTCTGATAAAATCCACATCTATGCACGTTAATTTATTCGTAAAACGTCACCTCTCTTCCTGTCTCATGGCTGGACTGATCTTTTTTGCAGTTGCCTTCCTCTTCATGAAAAACGATCGGGAGCTCGATCCGGATTATCAAAAAAATTGGTGGACACTCGCCTTCGCCACACTCCCTGCCCCAGTCAATCCGAGTTTCGTAATTACCAATCATACCAAAACGGAGAGTTTTACCTACACAATCAAAAGTGGCGCTGTTACACTCGAGACCCAAGAGATTCGTGTTCCAAGGGGCACCAGTCGCGTGATTCAACCAGAATATGTCCGAGAGGAATCAGACGACACCACAACTCCTGCCAAGCAAGAAATCAGCGCTTGGCCGACTGACGATTCAAAAAATATCTTTTCGATTTACCAACAGTAAATTCTTTTTTCAAAAAAAAACGTCCCCGAAAGCATCAAGCTCCGGGGACAATGGCGTGAATTCCGAATCATGCATCCCATTCCGTCGTGGCATTGCCTTCGTCGCGCGGTGCGATTTGGGCCACGAGGAGAACGGGCGCCATACCCTGCAGAGAGTCATCCGAATCCACCGCTGGTACCAAGACGACGACCTGATAGAATCCCCACTGAGAATGAGCAAAAGGCAATCCGGCATAGTGCACGGAAAAAAACAATTTCCTCGGCCGATCAAACGCACCTGATTCATCGATTTCGGAATGCTGAAGCCTGCCCTCGCTCTCCTCTCTGTCTGGTGGGTACAGGGAGATTGAGAGCGTGTGCCCCCAAGCGATACACTCCCAGCTCTCACCAGATGCATCGCAGTTGATCACCGTGAGCGGTTCTGGAAACATGAGATGCTTCTTCTTGAGCAAAGTTGTGAGTTCCCAGTCGAGTTCCCGCAGTTGATCAAATGGTGTACCCATTGCCTGTTCAAATACAATCACAAACGCCGTAATCAGGCTGTTTTGCGAATCATACGCTTTCGGCTGACAGGAAGTGACGATAAACCACTCGGGGGCAGTCACCACTGTTTCCCCTGAATCGTTTTCCGCCAGCACTCTCCTGCGTGCCCACATGATTGCCTCAGCCATCGCCCAGATGACAGCTGCGGCCAGCATAACCCACCCGTACCAATGGAGCGACAAATGATTACCCATTTCCATGACTTTCTCCTTCGCAAATTTTTCAATGGACTAGCTCTCGCCTACCATATGTATCAAACACCGTTCATTCCGTTCTGAATTAGGACACTCTGGTGTAGAGTGTCAGTATGAAAA
>CAZDRG010000019.1:0-14949 GCA_964508015.1 uncultured Bdellovibrionales bacterium | reverse complement strand
AAAACAAAACAGAATGAATCAGGACATTCCTTGGTTTCTAGTATACCGACTTTTGTTCTTTTAGAAAAGGGCTTATTGCGGGGGATTTTGAGGCAAGGTATACTGAAAAAAGAGTATGAAAAAAGGCAAGAAATTATGGATATTTTGCATCAAGCTCAGCGTTGGCGTTGGGCTTCTTCTCTGGTTGATTGAAAAGGTGAATTGGTCCGTCGTTCTGGAGAAACTTGGAAATATCTCACCGATTTTTCTTGTTTTGTACATCGCATTTCAACTGCTCGGCAATCTCATCTCAGCGAAAAAGTGGCAGACTATTGCCACGCATAAAAACCAGAAATTGACATTCACTCTCCGGGAAGGTTTTTTTGCTTATCTCACTGGAGCATTTATCAATAACTTTCTTCCATCAACACTCGGCGGGGATGCCTACCGAGGACTTTGGCTGGCACAGAAAACGGATGCCAAGGCAGCGTCTCTTTCCACGGTGGTCTTTGATCGATTTATCGGGCTCTGGACGATTGCCCTTCTCGCTGTGTTTTGTTCTTTTCCCTTGTGGCACTATTTCTTTGTCGATACGGCCTTTCGAGTAACACTTTCCCTTCTGGTGGTTTTTCTGCTGGGGGATTTGTTTATCACATACGCATATTTTCAGCCCTGGTTTCATCGTCTCCTTGAATGGTTGCCTTTTCAGATTCGGCGTCTCATTCAGGAAGTCATTGGGTTTACAGAGAAGGGTATCTGGACGGTAGGGAGTCTCTATTCACTCCTCTTTGCTTTAGTCGGTATTGCACTATCAAATTGGACTTTATTCCATGCGCTTGGAAGTCCGATTATCTTCCCAGTCTTTCTGAGTGTGATTTTTTTGGTGACGATAATATCTTCAGTACCACTTTCTATCAATAATATTGGTATTAAGGAATGGGCCTACATCACCTTTTTTTCTCTTGTAGGGGTAAGTACTGAGGTAGCCGTCACGGCCGCGCTTCTCTCTCGATTTCTGCAAATGCTCATTTCTTTTATTGCTTTACCGAATTATCTGCGTTTTCGGACTACCAAAGCGTTCAAGGCAGAATGATTCTTTAGCGCCTGAGTTATAAAGACAGATTCCTTCTTGGCGGGAATTTTATCTGTGTTAATTTTCTGATTTCACACGAACAGCAAGGATGGAAAATCGTCCAATAATGCTTTGCTTCATCGTTTCGAAGCGAGATGTTGAATAAGGAATATGAGCATCTGGTTTTGAATGTGAGAGAATAACAAAAACAGTGGTCCCGATGGTGAGTTTGTCGGCATCGATGGACTTGAGAGAGAGATTTTTCTGTTCGGCGAGATATTTGATGCTTCGCTCGAATTCAAATGGCAAGAGGTTTATCGTTTCATGAGGGGCTACTTTTGTTGTGGTTTCGATGAACGAAATGATATTCTCTGCTTCACCGAGACTGATGCCACCGTAGGCGCTGTCCTTCGCTTGGTACGATTGAAGATTGTACGTTATGAGGTATGAGTGCAGATTGGAGGCGATGAGCACGAGAAAGCCAGTCAGGAGAACTATCTTTTGAAGAGTTGAATGGATGTTTGTCGCAAGGAACCGTTCGATGATGAGGCCGAGGAAAATACATGGAAGCGGGAGAAGGAGAATGAAAAACCTAAGATTGAGTTCGTTTCCAATCGGCAAGAAAAGTAAAAAGGAGAGCAAAGAAAATCCGAGGAAAATCAGCAGAAATCGTCTTCCCGTTTTGGACGTGGAATTTTTGACGCGCGAAACACTGAAGACGGTCCCGATAATCATGAGGAGACTTCCAAAGGCGAAAAGGGCGATTTCTGATATTTGTCGAGATTGAAAAAGCTTGATCGGGTGAACCCATTTTTGATCTGGTTCTTTACCAGAGAGAATATAGGTACTTCCTTGGGCAAAAAGCTGAACGTCGAGAAGAATGTTCTGTACGAGAGTAGTATTTTTTTCCGTTTTTGTCGTGATGCCGGCAAGGAAGGCGCGGGTATTGTCCCAGTCGTTTTGAATATCAAAGAGAACGCTCGGTGTCTGCAAAAGAATGACGATGAAAGCAACAGAAAGAATACGAGCGACGGGGAGACGTTTTTGGGAGAAGAACAAAACAATATGGACGAGCACGAAAAAGACGGGGAGGAGAACAAGCAGCGTGGTATGGAGCTGTACAGCAATCCCAATCACGATACCAATGAGCGCGTACCAGAGAGGTTGCCTCCGACTTTCTGGCCCCGTAATGAGCATGATAAGCCAGAGATACGAGAACACAAAGAGAGGGATAGGATTTGGGTTCCAGGCGAATCGAGAATACTTGATAGCATAGAAGGAAGTCGCATAGAGCAACGTGAGAGCGAGGGATAGCCAGGGTGGAAATAGGAAACGAAACAGACGAAAGAGAATGTAGATTGAGAGAAGAGAAAAAAGAGGAATGAAGAGCGCTCTGCCTGCTGGGTGCTGTCCGAAGACACTTCCGGAAAGGTATTCAAGATAGTAGAAGGCTGGGCCGAGTCGAAATGTGGTGCCTCCAGCTTTTGGACCGAGGAGTGGGAGTTCGCTTTCATCAGCCATGGCGTCGACAATTTGTGCGTCGCGAACCTGATCGGCATTGAATCTCGTCAGGGATGAAAAATCAGTCAATCGGAGTGAGGCACCGATAATGAGTATGATCGCGAAGCTTATGGGTATCGCGTATGGTCTGATGCGAGTACTCATATGACCGAGAGATGAGGCGGCGGCCGAAGCCAAGAGAAGTGGTTTCATGGTTGAAATGGAATGATCTTGATAAAGTTGCTTGGTCGATTGTCGATAAGAAGTTCCCACGCGGCGTTCTTCTCAAGTTGCTGGAAATAGAAGTCGCTGTCTCGCTGTGGATGAGGATTATTGAGCAGAGTGAATCGATTCCCTTGTTTTGTGACACCTCGTTTGGAGATGACGAAATAATGAGGAGTGACTTGAGCGAGATCAATATGTCGAGAGCGGAGGCAGCGGCCAACAAAAAATCGACAGACCGTATCGCTGTTTGACCAGATGATAATTTCCGAAGCCTGAGGGAGACTATTGAGATATTGTGCTGCTTCGTAAGATCCGTGTCCCCATGAGTCATGAACAGAGAGTGAACGTAGGAGGAAGAAATTTGTATAACTGAATTGGAATGGTTTGATAGACCAGAGGGTGAGAATGCCTGAGATAAGCAGAAGAAATGGTAACCATCGGCGCCAAGTGTTTCGATTTGCGCTCGCATGAGTCAAAAGCTCGGTGAGTATGACAGCGCCCAATATGGCGAAAATTGGGTAGAGGATGATGAGATAGCGCGCATTGGTGACCACGTGGGCACTTTGCGTCGCACAAATATACAGAAGTGTGAACGCGAGTGCTGAGAAAACAAATGCAGAAGTATGATTGTTTGAGAGTGAGTGAGAGCGAAGACGGATGAAGAGGATAAAGAGAAGTAAAATAATGAGAGATGGAAGTGAAAAGAGAAGTGGGTAGGCTTCTAACAGAAAGAGCGACAAAGTGGTTTGCACGGAACTGTCTTTCCGATCGAGCAGCGGCTTAAAATTAAATTCTTTTGGTTCATTGGCGTATGCCTGATCGCGGAGCTGACTCACAGGAACGAGGTGTTCTCCCGTCCAGGCATTCGTGATGGCTGCAATGAACAGAATTAAGAAAAGAGCGAGGATACCGAGAAGAAATATGCGTTGTCGGATTGCAATGAAGGAACATACGGATCGGATAGTATGACGGGCAATAAAGAGCAAGAATAGCGAAAGACCTATTCCGAGAAGAAATATGAGCGGATGATGAGCTCCGAAGAATTGTGAAATACCTTTGAAGAAATAAGCGGGATGTAAAAATGTGGCGGGTAAAAAAATGGCGAAAAGCAGAGCGGCGAGCGAGAAGACAATTGCTAGTCGACTGCCGAGTCGAAGGAGTATGTTGAAGTTCTCTCGGTTAGTTCGAGTGGAATACCGGAAAATCATGTCGGCCATTGAGAAGAGTCCGTAGAAGAGAAAGAGCGTGAAGGCAGTGTATTTGGAGAGTAATGCAAATCCAGTGAATATGCCGCAGAGCAAGAGGAATCGAGTTTGGTTGGTACGCTGAAGTGCGACCCAGGCCAGGAGTGACAGTCCTCCAAAAATCCAGAAGAAACTATCCGGATTAATGATTTGTGCCATACCGATAAGTATCGGGTTGGTGGCAATGAAAATCGTCCCAAAAACGGCCGTGAGTCGCGAACCGAAGGCGTAGAAAATGAGAAGAAAAAAGACAGGGAGAGAAAGGACAGAAAAAACCAGAATTGGAAATCGGAACGCGGTGTTGACGTTTGCAGAGCGGTCAGACTGGTAGGCTTCAAAGAGGCTAGACTCACCCCTGGGTTGTGTACGATGAACGGTATCTTCGGGATGAGGCTCGCGGAGAAGTCCGATGCCGGAAATGAGGGCGACGGTCACACCTGGCTTATCATTGATATAGGTTTTTTCCCAATCACGCTCGGCGATGGCGTTCCAGTATTGTCCAATGCGCCCATACTTCCAGAGGTGCTCATCAGTTGTTTCAAATGTTCCGAGGTGAAAGATGCCAAAAGCGAAAAAAATAGCCATGGAGGCGATGAGTATGCCAATAGAAAGAGTACGATGATTGAGGCGATGCTCGAGTGCGCGCGCTCGTGAGAGAAGAGAGTGAGATTTCATGTTTTTTGAATCATCGAATAAGGTGGGGAGAGGTATTTTACTCCCGCCCGTCATTTATGAGAGAAAGTTGATTGGCTCTGATGATTTTAATGTTTTGTCCAGGCCGTCCGTTGATCAGAATGGTTTTTTCGGGCTGGTCAAAGTCGTAAGCACGGTCGAAACGAATGATACGAGGATTCGAAATTGAAGGAGTAATGAACCGACTAGTACGTGACTGATTGTTGGAATGGACAACGATGTAATCATAAGGTTCTTCGATTGTCTTTTTGAGAAGTTTCGTGTTGGCGAAACCAGTAAGGCAATGACCTACGAAGAATCGACAGATTGGTGCCCGGTCAGTATAGATGGTGAGCGACGTCGCATTGGGAAGGTTATTGAGATAATCGGCTGCTTCATAAAGACCGTCGCCCATATCCGAGTATTCAGTAATGAAACGATGAGGGAGGAGTGGGCTGCTGTAACTCGAATAATGCGGTGAAACGAACAGTGTCGCAGAGACTGAGAAACTTCCGATAAAGAGAGCGCTCACAATAAAAATCAGATTGTGTTTTCGAGGATATTTGAGTGTGAGAGGAGTTATGATTGTTTGGACACCGAGAGCAGCGATGAAACAGGCAATCGGAAAGACGGAAATTTGATAGCGGCTGATGGAGAGCACTTGTGAGGCAGTGGCACCGATATAGTAGGAGAAAATGAAGAGTAGACCACTCACGAGAGGTAGTGCGAAGGCAGTCCGGTCGGCGTGACGATATAATGCAACTGCGCTCAAGATGACTCCAAGGAGAACTATTGGAGTTTGATTAAAGAGGAAAGGATAAAAATTAGCCAGAAAAAATGTCAGTGGATTGACGGACTCGAAACCGAAAGATGATTTTGGCGAAGAGAGAAGCGTGGGAAAATCAATAAACGGACTTCCAAGCCAGACGCTGGAAAGAACAAGCGTGATACAGAGAAGAAAAACTACTCCGATGCCACGGAAGAGTGATGTCTTGTATCGGGTGATGGTGGCTATGAGCGTGCGAAGAAGAGTGTGCCGCCACCAAAATGCGTCAGCGAAAGACAGAACAATGAAGATCAGAAATGGGAGTGCAATGGCGATGAAGGCTTCACTGAAAAAGGTAGCTTTGAGAAGCCGGTCTGGTCGGGTCCAGGTAGCAGGGTACAAAATGAATAGCGTTCCGATGCCAATAAGGAATACAATAATGATCGCCTGCAGACGTTCGAGAAGATTCTGACGTATTGTCAGCGTCGAGGGGACAGTACTCATAAGAAGTGGTGTGAGAGCAACGAGAAAAATAATCAAAAAATTAGAGACGTATTTTGTGAGGAGTGCCATGCCAAAGAAGAACCCACTCCAGAGGAGATTTTTTCGTTGACGTGTCGAGAGGAAGGCAAAATAAGCGAAAAAAGAAAGCGAGAAAAAACCCCAAAGTAAAGCGTCGGGATTGATGATACGCGAGATACCGATGAGGACAGGCGACGTTCCGATGAAAAGTATGGTGAGCGCACCGACTGACGGACTTGTGGCACGTGATACAAAAATGAATATGAAAAAGAGAAGGAGAGTAGCAGTCAAGAGAATGGGAAGTCGAAAGGAAGTAGACATGACTTCTGCCTTTGAATCGTACTGGTGTCCCTGCATCGGATCTGGTGAGAAACCAAGAAGAGTGGCCCCGCTGGCTAGCATAATGGTGACGCCTGGCTTATCACTGACGCGAGTGTTCGCAAATTCTCCTTGCGAGATATTTTCGAAGAAGCGTGGGATGCGTTCATGAGTCCAGAGTGCTTCATCAATGAGAGCTTGTTTGCCGATGCCGATGGCTCCCGTGAAAAAAAAGAACGTGATTGCGAGCGCGACGATTGTTTTTTGCAAGTAAGAGTTATTATGGACGGGCGTCAGTTTTGTTTCCGCCGTCGGTTTTAGGAGAGGAAGACGTAAGAGGAGCACTGTTCCCATTGAGAGAAACCAAAAATCCAATACGAGCCAGGGGAGAAGCGCTGGTTCTTCGAACGGCAGCATGCTGAAAAGAATTGGGAGAAGGGGGACGAGGGCATACAGAAAGAGCGTGAATGCTCTTCGTATCTGACAATGAGCAGCTTTCCATGAGTATAGAGCGAGGCTCCCATAAGCGAGACCACAGATAAGAACCGCAATTTTGTCACCGAAGGTATATCGGTAATTCGTTTTGAAAAAGAGGATGAAAACAATGCACCAAAAAACACTCAGACTTGCCAGTCTGAACAGCGGAGACTGATGCCATTTTTGGTCGACAGAGCTCATAGGGTAGGATACAATGGAGGCGATTCGATGAGGGCTTCTTTTCCTCATTTAATTGTATTGAGTATATATGTATATGGGATTGTCTGACAAACCGGTTTCTCGCTCGCACGGATGGTGGTGTCCTCTACTTGCAGTGGCACTTATTCTTCTATTTGGGGCTTTTTTGCGTTTGTATTCTCTGGGTGATTGGCTTCATTTTGAACTTGATCAGGCACGCGATGCCCTAGTGATTGATGCAGCTCTTCTTGGTGGTCCGCTTGATTTACCATTGTTGGGACCAAAAGCTGGCGGGACATTTCTTCGTCTCGGGCCGGGATTTTATTGGTTAGAGTATCTCGGTGCTTGGATATCAGGGGACACTATTCTGGGAGGCGCGTTGGTGATAGCTTTGTGTTCCATTGCGTCAATTTTTCTTTTTTATCTCTTCGCTCGTCGATATTTCTCGGCATCTTCATCGACAGCATTGACATTGCTTTTTTCGGTGTCGGCATTCTTGGTACTGTATGGTCGCTTCGCGTGGAATCCCAATCTGATTCCTTTTTTCAGTTTGCTTGGTATGTACGCGCTGCTTCGGTCTGTTGATCGTCACGAAAAGCATATGGGACGTTGGCTTCTGGTCGCGGCTTTCGCTATCGGCCTTGCAACGCATATGCATTTTCTAGCCTTTCTCGCTCTTCCTGCTATCACGGGTTTGTTTCTTCTCTGGCGACGACCGCGGATCGCATTACGATTTTGGTTGGGAGCAGGCGCAATCATTTTAGTACTCTATGTTCCGATGATACTCAATGAGATCAAAACCGGCGGTATGAACACGCATGAGTTTATCGGAGCGGTCTCTGAAAAATCAACCAAGGAAAATCATCCATTGATTGAAAAAGCGGTTCGGAATACAAGCGAGTTTGCCTTGCACGGTTTCGTGTTGCTCACTGGTTTCGAAGGAGCCGCTCTCCCTTCTCTCGTTATACAGGACGGAATCATTGAAACAGTATGCGTCGGTCGATGTGATCAAGGGAAGCCGTATGGTATCGCGTCTTTCGTGCTCCTTCTCTGTATGTTGTTTTCTCTCCTGTGGCTCTGGTGGCGTGAGACAGATCGACGTAAGGAGGATGTTTTGCTGCTGTCTTTACTTTGGATCGGAGTAACCTTTGTCTTATTTTTGCCACTGGCTTATGGTATCGCACCTCGCTTCTTTTTGTTGAATGCACCGGTCTTCTTCCTTCTTTTTGGATTTTTGTGGCGAGCCGTGTCTCAGAGAGTGCCCAGGCGGTTTCATTTCGGTACGGTTGTGTTTTGGGCGGTGGTGATGAGCCTAGTTGCTTCTAACTTATATTTTTTGGCGAATCGTTTTGAGCAGCTGCGTTTAGCGGGAAACGAAGCTATCGAAAGCCCTCCGGACCGTATTCTGAAGGAACGCGTACGGGTGACTCGAGAACAACAAGAGCGCATTGCGGATTTTCTTGCGGCACGGACTCGAGAGGCAAATGTGCCACTTTATATGAGTAGCGAACCGCAGTATCGTCGGGCATTGAAATACCTTCTTGACCAAAGGGGAATCGGGAGCATCAGTCCCAAAACGAATGAGGCATATCGACAGAGTATTTCATTTGTTATTCTTCGTACCCAATCAGATCATGATGCGGGCTTAGAGAAATATCGCTCTGCTTATACGAAGGGTGATGCGGTTGCCTTTGGTACGTTGACAGTAATCGAGTTGCTGCCGAAGCCCGAAAGCATCATTGGTGAACGACAGGATTTTACGACAATCAAAGTGAGTCGTTCTCAGGCGCCGCCACGCTATACACTCCGACAGTTTCTGAATAACGATTCATTGGACGTGACAAGAGAGGACAATGAGAACTCGGAAGATGAGGAAGCTGATTGAGAATATTACGGAACGAGATGTGCTTTCAAAGTATTGATGAATGTTTGTCGGTATAATATGGAAAGTTTATTGTAAATGAGTATGCGTCTTCAAGCGTTGGAGTCAAGAAGAAAAACACGAGTTATCCGAGTTGGTGATATTGGTATCGGAGGAGACGAGCCGATTCGCGTTCAGACTATGACCAATACAGACACACTTGATATTGAGGCGACTGCGGCACAGACAGCACGTTGTGTCGAAGCAGGGGCTGAATTGATACGTATCACCACTCAGACGCCAAAGCACGCGCGGGCATTGGCCGATATTCGACAGTTACTCACAACGCGCTATGGAATGAACGTTCCTTTGATTGCCGATGTCCACTTTTCGCAAGCGGCAGCGTTTGAAGCGCTTAAGTGGGCCGATAAGGTTCGCCTGAATCCGGGGAATTTACTCGACGCCAAACTTCAAAAAACCCTGGGATATCAATCTGGAGCTTATGCAGAAGAATTGAAACGTATTGAAAAGGGTTTACTCCCGTTTATTGAAGAAGCCAAGCGACTCGCGAAACCGATTCGAATCGGAGCCAATCATGGATCGTTGTCGGATCGTATTCTCTCGCGCTATGGCGACACCCCTCTTGGTATGGTGGAATCGGCGATGGAATATCTGCGCATATTTCATCAATATGGATACGATGAAATTGTCGTGGCCATGAAGTCTTCCGATCCATTGGTGATGATTGAAGCGAACCGCTTGTTGGCGCAGACACTTCAGGCTGAAGATATGGATTATCCTGTCCATCTCGGCGTGACAGAGGCGGGGAACGCTGAGGATGGGCGGGCAAAATCGACTATCGGTATCGGGACAATTCTACTTGATGGTATCGGTGATACGCTGCGTGTTTCTTTGACCGAAGCACCCGAGCGAGAAATTCCAGTTTGCTACAGTATCTTACAGGCGACGCGACGGCGTATTACAAAAACGGAATTTATTTCTTGTCCGTCGTGCGGTCGGACTCTGTATGATATCGAAAGCGTGACTGATCAAATCAAGGCACGAATGGATCATTTGGTTGGAGTGCGCATCGCGGTAATGGGTTGTATTGTGAATGGAATCGGTGAAATGGCTGACGCGGATTTTGGATATGTTGGTGGCCGACCGGGTATGATTAATTTGTATTGGAAAAAGGCGCTGGTAGAGCGTGATGTACCAGAGGCCGAGGCTATCAATCGGCTTGAATTGCTCATCAAAGAAAAGGGCATGTGGGTGAATCGGTGAAGACGAGGAAGGCGCACTTGAAAGAAAAGAGCGACCTCGGTGTAATACGGTTGTGTCGGGTAGGGTATTTGTGATAGAAATGAAGAAAGAGCATATTGCAGAAGACCCATTCGGATTACCTGATGAGTCCGAAGAAATACTTTTATGGTACAAGTAAGAAGGAGAATGGGTTGGCGAATACTTATTTTCGTATTTTGTTTTTTGGTTTTGGCACCAGCCAAATCGGTATGTGTTGCTTCCGCGAATTATGTTGTTGAGGCAGGAAAAGATGGTGATGGTTCGGAGTCTGACCCCTTTGGATCTATTGCAGAAGCAGTGGAAGAAATTTTAGAGCATGGTGGAAAATCTATTCTAGTTCGTGCGGGTAAGTACGACGAAGCTTTTACTCTACCCAAAGGTGTTTCACTCGTGGGTGAGGGGGATCGGGATGATGTCTGGGTGAAGCAGAAAATACGCATGGAAAATGAGAGCGAAGTGAGAAACATTGCGTTCACTGGGGCAGGTGGCATCTTCGTAAGTGGTAATGCGGACGTGGTAATTAAGAATGTCCACATCAAGGATGTGACAACTTCCGGAATTATTGCTGAGCCAGGAGATGGTCGATTGACGATAGACAAGCTTGTGATTGAGGGTGCACGCAAGGGTATGTATATTCAGAAAGGACGCGAGATCGTCATGAAAAACTCGGAGGTGTCATCTAACCGCGAAGAAGGATTAGATATCCGAAATCAGGTTTCAGGAAGTGTGACGGACAGTCGTTTCCGGAATAATGGGGAATCAGGCATTGAGGTGATTCTGGGCGCTTCCAAGCTATCAATACGTTCGAATACCTTTAAGAATAATAGTTCGAGTGGAATTGCGACCCAGTATTTGTTTGGTGAAGATCGTTCGGGTGACGTCTTAATCGAGGACAATACGATTGAGGGTGGTGGGAACTTCGGCATTGATTGTCGGATACCGAGTGGCGGACCGCCTGCTGGTGACTATTTTTTGAATTCACTCCGTATTAAGGAGAATACGTATGATGGCAATATGAAGGGCGATATCGCTAAGCGCTGCAAAGTTTTAACAGAAGAGGAATCTCGAGTATTAGAGGAACAGGAGAAACAGGAACAGGAGAGGGAAGCGAAACGCCAAGCACCACTATTGCTTTCGGAGACAGAGCTGTCTCGTCGTACCTTGGCTGCCGCAGAAGAACGCAAGGCGTATGATGAGATTCAGATTAGTGATGAACAGGTACGTATTAGGCAATCCGCAGAGAATCTCAATATAGCTCTTGCGCGTATGGAGCAGTCTGTCCAGGAAATGACAGAACGTTCTTCATTTGTCTGTTTTCTTTTTGGCAGAGATGTCGCAGCGAATCGGGCGTTCGGAGTGACTTCCGGTGAGGCAGGATTAGCATTCGAGGTTTTAGAGCAGAGAGGGCAGGGAATTAAGTATGATGAGAACCGTCGAGTTTTTCATGAAGTATTGTCGACGAGCCGTGGGCGACTGGCGGATATGCAGAAACGTGTTGAGGGGTTACCCCCGTGTCAGCACTCTCTTCTTGGAAACATGACGAAGTGGATTATGGAACGGCGCGATGTTCAGCAGATTGTGTCTCAAGAAGAGTGGCATCAGGTAGCACAGCCGCTTTCTGGGAGTGTGAAAAAGATTCTCCTCCTCGGAACACTGTCTTGGACGCCATTTGTTCGAAATCAGGTTGCAGAGAAAGGAGACGAATATCTTTTCCGACAGATACAAAAGGAATTGCGTAGATATGAGACAGCGGTTGCCGATATCGCTCTTCCGATATTGAATGATGCCGATCCGGTTCCCGCGCCTCTGTCAGTACGTCCAGTATCGCTTCCTTCACGCTTCGCGAATATTTTTTCGGCGAATAATATCCGTCTCTTGAGTGTGACTGGCCTTTCTGATCGTGATCTCTCAGCTACCAAGCTGCTCAAGCAAACTGAAGCGAATTTACAGGATACGAATGCCAATGTGTTTGGTTCCTCTGGAAAAAGTATGGTGCGAATACTGGAGGGGAAAACAGTACGCTTCTTGGGGTATGACGAAGACAAGCCACAGCGTTTAGAGGAAACACTGGCCGAGATTATGGAAGCAAAACGGTCTACTGATGCACTTATTGTCTATGTTGCCTGGAAAAAGGCGGTTCCTTCAGCAGTAAAAGCGGAACGGATTGTCGAACAGCGCTTGCTCGCGGAGCGTCTTATTGAAGCAGGAGCGGATATAGTCGTGGGCACTGGCGTGTCGTTGCCGATTCGGTCAGAAGACATTTCGGGTCATCGGGTGTATTATTCCTTGGGAGACATGTTTCCGATTACTGCGCCACCGAATGGGTTTTCGGAGACATTTTTGGTTCTCTCAGTTGGTTTCGATCAGTCAGGTTCTTTGGTGATTGACGAGAGGAAAGGTGGGTATGACGGAGAGAAAGGATTTATTTTTTCGAGTGGTGAGTGAACAAGTGTTTGGGATAGATTTGTGGATGTGATAAGATAAGCAAGTTTTATAATTTATTTTTTTGTGTATGACCGAACCAACACCGTATCTCTCGATAGTGGTACCACTGTACAACGAAGAGGGGAATGTAGAACTTCTCCATCAGAAAATTCATACGGCTCTTAAAAAAATAGGCAAACCATTTGAGATTCTTTTTATTGATGATGGTTCGAAAGACAAGACGCGCGTGGAAGCAGAGCGTTGTCAACCGGTCACACTTATTGTTTTTCGTAAGAACTTTGGTCAAACCGCAGCTTTTGATGCTGGTATCAAAGAGGCCAAGGGCGAGATTATTATCACCCTTGATGGAGACCTCCAGAATGATCCTGCAGATATTCCTTTGCTATTGGCCAAGATTGATGAGGGATTTGATGTGGTGTCAGGATGGCGACATAAGCGTCATGATCCTTGGAGCAAGAAAATTCCATCTCGTATTGCCAACTTCCTTCGCAAAGTACTGATTCGTGATGACATACATGATTCCGGATGTAGCTTGAAGGCGTATCGGAGAGAGTGTTTCAAGGATATTGATTTGTTTGGTGAGATGCATCGTTTTATCCCTGCATTGCTCCAGTTGGAAGGTTTTCGAGTAGCAGAAGTCAAGGTGAGCCATCATCCGCGTATTCATGGCGTGACCAAGTACAATTGGAAACGTGGGTTGAAGGGGTTTGTGGATATGATTTCTATTTGGTTTTGGCGAAAGTATTCCCACCGACCGCTGCATCTTTTTGGCGGTGTCGGAGTGGCATTGATTGGACTGGGTAGCGCGATACTTGTATGGATGTTTATTGAAAAAATTGTCCTTCAATCACCCATTGCTGATCGGATTTGGCCACTGATGGGCATTTTCTTTGTGTTGATTGGCGTTCAGTTATTCATCTCGGGATTGCTCGCAGATATCGTCGTCAGGAATTATTATCAGTCACGACATCGAATGAATTACACGATTCGGGACGTCATAAAACGATAAATCGTACGAGTATATGAAATTGAGTTTTCTCGGAACTGGGTACGTTGGATTGGTTTCAGGAGCCTGTATGGCGGAAATCGGTCATGACGTGACCTGCATGGACATAGATGCTAAGAAGATTGCGATTCTGAAAAAAGGGGGTATTCCGATTTATGAAACCGGCCTCCAGGAAGTTGTCGAACGTAATGTTCGGGAAGGGAGGTTGCGTTTTACAACGAACATTGCTGAAACAATCAAGGAATCCGAAGTCGTTTTTATGTGTGTTGGAACTCCCGAAGATAAGATGACTGGTCAGGCTGATTTGACCTATGTTTTTCAGGCAGCTGAGATATTTGGCCAACACCTGAATGGGTACAAAGTGTTTGTTGATAAATCGACAGTTCCAATCGGGACAGCCGAAAAAGTTTCGGATATCATCAAGAAGGCCTCCAATGGGAAGCATCCTTTTGATGTTGTTTCAAATCCGGAATTTTTGAAAGAAGGAGCAGCGGTCAAGGATTTTCTCAGCCCAGATCGCGTCATTATTGGTGTCCAGTCGACGAAGGCAAGGAAAATCATGGAACGAATCTATCGTCCATTGAATCGGGCGGGGCGGCCAGTGATTTTTACGGATGTGCAGAGCGCTGAGGTAATCAAATATGCGGCCAATGCTTTTCTCGCGATGAAAATCACTTTCATCAATGAAATTGCCAATTTTTGTGACGTGGCTGGTGGCAATGTGAAGGAAGTGGCGCGTGGTATCGGTTGTGATACGCGTATTGGGAGCCGTTATCTGTATGCTGGTATTGGATACGGTGGATCATGTTTTCCGAAAGATGTGAAAGCCCTTATCGAAACGGGGCATAAATACAGCTCGCATTTTCGCATCATCGAAACGGTATCTGAGGTCAACCAGGCACAACGTATCAAACCATTTCTAAAGCTCAAAACAGTATTCGGCGACGCCTTGAAGGAAAAAACAATAGCAGTCCTCGGTGTCGCTTTCAAACAGCAAACGGATGATATCCGAGAATCGGCGGGTATAGAAAATATCAAGCTGCTTTTGGAGGCAGGTTCGACTGTTCAGGCTTTTGACCCAATAGCCATTCCGAATGCGAAGCGTCAGTTTAAACACAAACAGTTGACGTATACGAATGTATCACTCGAGGCACTCCGAGGAGCTGACGCGCTCATCATCGCGACGGAGTGGGATGAATTTCGACTCTTAGATTACAAGGAGCTTCAGCAACTGATGCGTGGGCGCGTAATTTACGATGGACGAAACCTTCTTGAACGCTCGGAAGCAGAGGCGGAAGGATTTCAATATTTCGGAGTTGGGGTATGATCGGCGTATGAAAGTTTTGTTCCTGAATTATGAGT
>CAZDRG010000018.1:0-15167 GCA_964508015.1 uncultured Bdellovibrionales bacterium | reverse complement strand
TACAGGTAACTTTTAATTTTGATCAGGTGTCCTAATTGAGGGGTGAATTAAGGTGCTTGGATTTGAAGCTACCGTACCATAATCGGAATGTAATATCAAGAATAAGCCAAAAATAGCATTTCGACCCTGTGCGCTCCTAAAATACAGAATCGCCAATTTATCTTTGCCTGAAAATTACTTCTACTGCGAGTCGCTTTAGGAAGCGAGTTTTTTAAGTTCGCAATTTCCATTAGAGTGCCGCGGGAGAGACTCGAACTCTCATGATATCGCTATCGCGGGATTTTGAGTCCCGTATGTCTACCATTCCATCACCGCGGCTCTTCTTGTAACGTATCAAGATATGCCCTTCCTTGTCCACTTTTGAGGAATTTTTCGCGAATTCTTGCTGATGAGTAATCAGGAAAAACTTCGAGACGTAAGACTAAGAAAGGTGCGAATGCCCGTTTGTTCTTTGAATGTTCTGCAAATCTTTTTTTAAAATCATTCGTTATGCCAACGTAGCGGTACTTTTTCGTTTGGCTTTGAATGACGTACACGGTAATCACACTTCACATATGTTACTTTGTTCGCTCTACTCCCGTATGGTCACCGTAGGCGACCAAGTCTACCTTTACCCGCCACAACCAAAGGCGGGTTTACCCGCCTCTGGCGGGATTCCATCACCGCGGCTTTTTTATACAAGACAATTGATCGGAACAAGAAAGTAAACATTTTCTTCGCTCAATGTTCGGAAACATGAGGCATCAGAAAAAGCTTACTTTCCCGTTCCGATCAAATCAGTCTATTTGAACATATTTGAATGTACAAGCCTTCCTCAGCATAGAAAATTGAAGTGTAGCTGTCAATCAGATATACTGTATGAGTACAGAAAACTTCTTTCTCCGTGATAATGTAATATGTCTCAAATTTTAGGATTTGTCAATCAGAAGGGTGGCGTCGGGAAAACGACATCGACAATTAATGTCGCTCGCTATCTGGCTGAGTTTGGAAAGCGAGTGCTGTTAGTCGATCTTGATCCGCAGGGGAATGCTTCTTCGGGACTCGGGATTGAGAAAGAGGGGATTGAAAAAAATCTCTACCACGCGATGATTCTCGGAACACCTCCACAAGAAATCATCTATGCTACTGATACGGAGGGTCTCCATATTATTCCGGCCGCTCAGGATTTAGCAGGGGCAGAGATTGAAATGATTCATCTTGATGGACGTGAGTTTCGCTTACACAATGTGTTGCGAGTACTTCGTCCGCACTACGATTATATTTTGATTGATAGTCCTCCTTCTCTCGGCCTTTTAACAATCAACGGTTTGGTGGCGAGTGACGGCGTGATTGTTCCGGTGCAGACTGAATACTATGCGCTTGAGGGATTATCACAATTGCTTGGTACGATTGATTTGGTTCGTGAGCGGTTACAGCCAGAATTGAAAATCTTCGGAGCATTACTTACCCTGTATGATCGACGAAATCGTTTGGCGCGTCAGGTAGTCAATGAAGTGCGAGCGCATTTTCCAGGTCCCGTGTTTGAAAATGTAGTCCCAAGGTCTGTCCGACTGGCTGAAGCGCCATCCTTTGGGAAATCCATTCTTGATTTCGATGCGTTTTCGAAGGGAGCTCGTGCTTACAAAGGAGTGGCTCGAGAAATTATTGCTCGAGAACCAAGTAAAGAGGAAGAAGAGGAATAAAAAAATCTCTTGCTTTACCGAGAGAAGAAAAAAAATTTGATGATTTAGAGATTCCGATTTAAGATAAGAGCAACCACACAGGGGGAGGTGTAAAAAAAACGTATGGCACAACAATATGGATTGGGACGTGGACTTTCTTCACTCATCCCGCCGAAAAAACCAGAACAGGCAGGGGATGGTCAAGATCCAATTCAAGGACAAGGGTCAGTTTCTCCTACACCACAACCCATTCTGAAGCAGCCAATTTCTACATCACCTTTTGTGATCAATCGAGTCCAACGCGCAGGGATATCAGGAACAGACGATTCTTCGGGAGTAGCATCTTCTCAACCCGAAGCTGTTTCGGCAACTGCCCCAAAAATCGTTCAGGAAGTAAAATCTCCAGAGATACCTATTCCGGGGGAAGTGAAGCCCTCATTGGGTGTGCAGTCATCCGCTGGAGTGCCAAAGAAACCAGCGTTTTCTCCGACAACAAGCTTTGACCAGGAAAGCGTCGTGAATGCTCCGTTGCATACCATTGTTCCGAATCCCGAACAACCTCGGGCTCAATTTGATAAAGAAAAATTGGCTGAATTAGCTCAATCTATACGAGAACACGGAATACTCCAGCCTCTTATCGTGACACGCAAGGGTGATGGGTATGAGCTCATTGCGGGAGAACGTCGACTTCAGGCATCCAAACTGGCTGGCTTGACCGAAGTGCCCGTTATTATACGCAGTGCAGATGAGCGAACCAAACTCGAACTTGCTATTATTGAAAACACCCAAAGACATAATTTGAATCCTATTGAAGAAGCCAAGGCATATTTGCGACTGATGGAAGAATACGGACTACATCAAGAAGAAGTGGCGAAAAAAATGGGCAAGAGTCGAAGTTTGGTAGCGAATACTGTGCGCCTTTTGCATCTTCCGATTGAAATACAGCGAGCTCTCATCGAAGGGAAGATTTCCGAAGGGCATGCCAAAGCTCTTTTGGGTATAGAGAATCCAGAAAAGCAAAGAGCGTTGTTTGAAATGATTGTAAAATCAGGATTGACCGTGCGTGAAACAGAAATGGAAGCTCGCGCAGTATCAGTACGTCCGCACGTACGTAGTGAGGTACAGATCCCTCCAGAATTTTCAGAGCGATTGGAGAAATTACGCGAGAAACTTGGGACACGAGTGAAGCTTTCTCCTGTTGGTCAAGGTGGTAAGATTGTCATTGAATACTACTCCGCAGAGGAACTCCAGGGACTCTTTCAGCGTTTTGGGTTGTAGACTTTTTTCTGAGTTGCGGCCTCAATGCTCATGTCGAGATTTGAGACCACAAACAATATCTTCAAGCCTTATCTGTGTGATGAGAATGAAGACGGTGGCTTAGCGTTTCTCTTCAGGCAATTGAGTCAGTAGATCTTTTATGTTTTGTGATATTGTTTCGCGATCAGCCACCAGGAGGGCATCATCAGTATCAATAATGATGATATCTTTGAGTCCGGCAGTTACGATGAGGCGCTTTTTCCCGTGGATGAAACAATTTTTACTCGCAATGTCAATGTGAGGGGCTTGCACGATTTGATCTTTGAGATGTCGCTTAGAAAGAAGGGAATACAGCGTGTGCCAACTACCTATATCACTCCACTCAAGTGTCGTGGGTACAACGAGTCGTTTTTCTGTTGGGAGGCGTTCAGCAAGGACAGTATCAATAGGAGCTGACTGGACAGAGGAAAAAAGTTCGAGCAGTCGTGCAGGCGAGAGGGTGTTCGTCGCGATTGCTTTGGTGAGGTCATCGGAGAAGGAGAGAAACTCTGGGGCGTACTCGGCAATCCATGTTCGAACGGAAGCAGCTCGGAAAATGAAGTAGCCCGAATTCCAGAGGTATTCCCATGAAGCAAGGTATTGTTCGGCAGTCGCTCGGTCTGGTTTTTCTTTGAAGTTATCAACATAAAAAACACGGTTTTGCTCAGAAGTAGAGATTTCTTCTCCCATACGAATGTATCCTAAATGGGTGGTGGGAGCAGTTGGATTAATGCCGATTGTGACCAGAGAATCAGGACGAGACTCGACCGTTTCGAAGGCGAGATCGACGGCGCGAGTGAATTCTTCTGGATTTTCGATAGCGTGATCAGCAGCCAATACGGCAACCAGAGCTTCTGGATCACGCTGGGCAAGAAGAGCCGCAATATAGATGATAGCGGGCGCGGTGTTTTTGGCGAGAGGCTCTATGATAAGTTGTTCGGCAGAAATGAGCGGAAGTTGTTCTTGGGTTATTGAGGCGTATCTCTCTACAGTAGAAACAAAAATATTTTCAGTTGAGACAGTCGTTTGAGAACGTCCGAAAGTTTCTTGGATAAGCGTTTGTTCTGAGAGAAGGGAATGGAATTGTTTGGGCTTCGCAATACGCGAGAGGGGCCAAAGACGAGTGCCAGTACCGCCGGCCATGATGACGGCATAGCGATGATCATTTGAAGAAACAGGAGTATTTGTCATCATATTTTTCATTTATCATTTTGTGATTTTAGTATACTCAGGAAAAAAGCCTGTAGCAAATATGTTTTTGCAATTTTGTTTCGCATAGGACTGAAAAGCTGTTTATTTTTCTGAGAATTTCTCTGAGACTGTTTTGTGATGGTATGTGTTGAGCTGACTTGAACAAAGGCTTCATTTCGGCTATACTCCCAAGGTATGGAAGTATTTGAAATTGAGGGTGGACAGCCTCTGTCTGGTGAAATCGTGGTTTCTGGCTCAAAGAATGCGACGACTCCGATACTGGCTGCAACACTCCTCACCACTGAAACCTGTGTGCTTTCTAATCTCCCTCTCATTGAGGACGTGTTTCGTATGCTTGAAATTCTGGAGAGTATGGGGGCGGAAGTAGAGTGGCGGGGTGAAAGAACACTCGCTATCACAAACCGGAATATTAATCCGAAGAAAATGGATGTTGAGAAGGTCAAAAAGATTCGTTCGTCAATTTTGTTGTTTGGTTCGTTGGCGGCTCGTTTCGACACATTCTCTCTCTACCATCCAGGAGGGTGTGTCATCGGAGCTCGTCCGGTGGGGACACATTTTGATGCCCTCGAAAAATTGGGAGTCAAAATTACGCAACAAGAAAAAAGCTATACTGCTGATGCAAGTGAACGACAAGCTGATAAGATAGTCCTTCGAGAGATGTCTGTGACAGCCACAGAGAATGCAATGATGTTGGCAGCTGGTATGGCAGGCCAAACAACTATCAAAATCGCAGCCACTGAACCGCATGTGGAAGATCTTGGTCGGTTTTTAATAGCAATGGGAGCAGATATACAGGGTCTCGGGACACACACACTCGTCATAACCGGAAAAGATATTCTTCGGGGCGCTGAACATACTATTATTCCTGATGCAAATGAGGCGGCTACATTTTTGATTCTCGGTGTGGCGACCGGAAGTGCGCTTTCGGTGCGACATGCTCGTGAGGAGCATCTTGATATTGTTTTGGAGAAATTGCGGGAGTTCGGAGCTGGGTTTGTGATTGAAGAAGATGTGATTACAGTAGTGCCACATCAGCCTCTCCATTCTATCGCCAAACTAGACACGCGAACCTATCCGGGCGTACCAAGTGATGTGCAAGCACCTTTTGGTGTACTGGCTACTCAGGTGGTGGGCGAAACATTGATTTTCGATACAATTTTTGAGGGACGTTTCAATTATGTCCCAGAGCTCGAGAAAATGGGTGCTCGCGCCACGGTACTCAATCCACATCAAGTGATTGTTCGTGGCAAAACACCGCTTCGCGGAACGACTATCAAAAGCTATGATCTTCGTTCTGGCGTCTCGCTCATTATTGCAGCCTTGTGTGCTGAAGGTAAAACGGTGATTGAAGATATATATCAGGTTGATCGAGGATATGAGCGTATTGAAGAACGACTACAGAAGTTGGGCGCACATATTGAACGTGTCAGTCGATAATATGGAGTATTTGGTTTTTTGATACCAGCAAAGAAGAGTATGTCTTTTATTCGAAAAATTGGAATAGATCTTGGCACGGCGAACACGCTCGTCTTCGTGCCAGGCAAAGGTATTGTGATTAATGAACCATCAGTGGTGGCGATTTCTTTGGCAGAGAATAAAGTGCTGGCGGTAGGCAATGAGGCGAAGGAGATGCTTGGCCGAACACCAGACACGATTGTTGCCTCTCAACCACTGCGTGATGGAGCTATTGCTGATTATCGCGTGACCGAAGCCATGCTTCGTTATTTTATCAACAAAGTAACAGGACGATTTCGTTTGTTTCGACCAGAAATTGTCTTGTCTATTCCAGCGGGAGTCACTTCAACGGAACGGCGTGCCGTCGTAGATGCGGCTCTGAAGGCTGGCGCTAAAGCAGCATATGTTGTCAAAGAACCCATTCTGGCTGCTATTGGAGCGGGGATTCCGATCCATACCGCACAGGGGAATATGATTATTAATATTGGTGGGGGAACATCAGAAATAGCGATTATTTCGCTCGGTGGAGTCGTAGCGGCTCACAGCGCACGTGTTGGCGGAAACCGTATTGATCAAGCGATTTCTGATTATATTAAGCGAAAATACTCTTTGGCTATTGGCGATCGGACAGCGGAAGAGGTCAAAATGAAAATCGGAGCAGCTATTGCTCAGGTGAAGGAAGATTTTCTGGAAGTGCGAGGACGAGATCTGATGGGAGGACTGCCTAAGACGGTTAATATTTCTTCCAATGAAGTGACCGAAGCGATTCAAGATGAGTTGCGTGAAATCATCAACGTTATTAAACAGGTGTTGCAGGAGACACCGCCAGAACTGGCGGCTGATGTAATGGATAAAGGAATGGTTCTTTCGGGGGGGACAGCCCAGCTTCGCTATCTTGACCAGCTCATTGCTAAAACCATTGGTGTACCATGCTATGTGGCTGATAACCCAGCTTTTTGCGTAGTGAAGGGGACAGGTATCGTGCTTGAGAATTTGGAAGTGTACAAACGGAGTATCGTGTTGGCGAAATAGGGTATCTGCTCAGTTGAATCGAACCTGGCTATGCCTGTGCAGAGAGAGACTAGCGCATGCTAATACATCTTTTTCTCGCGACGTGTTCGAAAACACCAGCATCAAAAAAAATGTATTGGCATGCTCTTCAATCAAGTCAATTGGTCGATGGAAAATGAATACAGTATGATTATCGGCATTGATGCTTCGCGGGCGTTCTTAAAAAAACGGACGGGAATCGAAGAATATAGTTATCAGGTTATCAAGCATCTGCGAGCTGAACTTGCTGGGCAGACGGTTTTTTTGTATGTGCGCGGAAAGAGAGTATGGCGAGGATGGCGATTCGTCTCGGAATCACCTCTTATTGATTTTCCTTTGCCGGAAAATTGGTCAGTGAAAGCACTTTGGGCACCACGTTTTTGGACGCAGGTCCGCCTGTCACTGGAAATGCTCTTTCATCCACCAGATGTTTTGTTTATTCCCGCGCATACAGTCCCATTTATTCATCCCAAGCGGACAGTGGTCACTATACACGGTTTGGAATATGAGTTTTGTCCAGAGGCGTATTCATGGTATGAACGCTGGTATATGCGTCTTTCTATCCGGTATTCCTGTCGATGGGCAGAGGTGGTCGTGTGTGTGTCGGAGAATACCAAGCGTGATGTGATGAAACAGTACCTGGTACCAGAGGAAAAAATTCAGGTGGTATTTGAAGGGTATGACCCAAAAATCCCAAATCTAGAATCCCAAATCCAGAATCGAGTTTTGCCGTATCTGTTGTTTATCGGGCGACTAGAAGAACGAAAGAATATTACGCGAATTATCGAGGCCTTCGAGATTCTGAAACAAAAATATCAGATACCGCATGAGCTGGTACTGGTGGGAAAGCCGGGATACGGATATGAGAAAATCCGTTCTGAAATCCACAATCTTCAATCGGATATCCCGATTCGTGAACTTGGCTACGTGAACGAGGAAGAGAAATGGTCTCTGCTTCGAGGAGCGGATGTCTTTGTATTTCCGACTCTCTATGAGGGGTTCGGAATCCCAGTGCTCGAAGCGCAGTCAGTCGGAACGCCAGTAGTGACGTCAAATACTTCTTCACTCCCAGAAGTGGCCGGAGAAGGAGCGGTGTATGTTGATCCGTTGAGCGCTGAGCATATTGCGGAGGGGATTTGGCTTGTTTTGTCAGATAGAGACCGAAGGAATGCTATAATAGAAAGAGCGACCCGCAATGTGGAGCGTTTTAGTTGGGTATCTTGTGCACGAGAGTTAGCAGGATTGTTTTTGCGATAATATATATTATACCATATAAATGGTTTTAAGTAAACATACCAAAAAACCGCAGAAAGTCGCTTTGGTGCACGATTTTCTCGTTTCCTATGGTGGAGCGGAGCGGGTACTCCAAATACTGGCCTCGATGTATCCTGAGGCACCGATTTACACTTTGTTGGAAGACAAAACTCTTACGAAACGATTTTTTCATGGACATGAAATTCGCTCTTCATTTCTCCAATCTTTTCCGCAGTGGCTGAGACTGCGGTACCAGATGCTCCTTCCTTTCTACCCGATAGCTGCAGAAACCCTCGATCTCCGAGAATTTGATATTGTTATTTCCTCCTCAGGAGCCTGGTCGAAAGGTATAATCACCCGGTTACATACACGTCATATCGCTTATGTGCATTCTCCTATGCGTTATGCATGGGAAGGAAGAGAGCTCTATTTAGACGAATCTCTTCCCTGGTTTATTCCACGTCTCTTCGTTCGTTTGTGGCTCTCATATATGCGTTTGTGGGACAGGGGGGCAGCAGATCGCCCCGATGTCCTTATTGCGAATTCAGTGTATACTCGTGATCGTATCACCAAGTATTATCGACGTACTGCTGTTGTCGTGCATCCCCCCGGTTTATCTCTCGCGGAAACAGTGGCGGAAAAACCTCTTTCTGTGAGGGAGCGGAAGTATTTCCTGGTCGTCTCTCGACTCACGCGTTCCAAAAAAATTCAACCAGTTATTGAAGCGTTTAATAAGCTTGAATTTCCTCTAGTGATAGTAGGAAGTGGTCGTGAAGAACAAAACCTCAAACGTATTGCTGGTCCCAATGTTACTTTTGCAGGAAGAGTCAGTGATGTTCGTTTGCAGAAATACTATCGAGGAGCACGCGCGCTTCTGTTCCCTTCCGAAGAGGATTTCGGGATGGCGGCGGTCGAGGCTCTCGCCCTGGGGACACCAGTTATTGCGTATGAGTATGGAGGGATCAAAGAGATCATTCAGGTTGGTGAGACCGGAGAGGTATTCCGTTCACAAACACCGGAAGTGATTGCTGAAGCGGTGAAGCGGTTTCTGGAAAAGGAACAGAATGGATATCCGGTTGTTAAGTTGCAAAAATCAGTGAGTCAATTTTCGCAGGTAGCTTTCGAAAAAGGAATCCGGGACATTGTCGATGGAGTTCCCTATGAAACGTAAGAGATTCTGAGTCAGAAAAAAAAGTATGCGAATCATCGGTCATCATGGAGTGCAGGCTCGACTCAACAAACTCATAGCCCCATCAGACTCTCCGCAGTCGTTTCTATTTGTTGGTCCCGAAAGCGTGGGAAAGCGATTGGTTGCATTGCAATTCGCCTGGACGCTACTTGGTCAACAGGACTCATTTGATCTTCGGGAAGAAGGGGATTTGTCTCATCCAGATATTTTGTTGTTGACACCCGAACAAGTGACAGAAAAAGGGAAAACACGAGAGAAGAATATCCCAGTTGAAGCAATACGGGAGAGCATCATATTTCTTTCTCGTTATCCCCTCGTAGGCAGTCGACGCATCCTTATTATCAATGACGCGCATCGGCTCTCTCATGGCGCACAAAACGCTCTCTTGAAGACACTCGAAGAGCCCAATGCGACTGCGATACTCATATTAATTACTCATGACGCAGCAGCATTGCTTGAGACCGTGCATTCTCGATTGCAACGAATTAGCTTTTCCTTGGTACCAGAGGAAGAAATACGAACGCTTGGAGCTCTTGATCAAGAGAATCAATTTTTGTTTGCTTTTGGCCGACCCGGACTTATTCAGATGGCATTGGAAGATACGCGGGAATTTTCGAGTATGAAAGTTTTTCTGGAACGGCTTGCGCAACTCAGGCATCTTTCTCTTTCTGAACGATTGCATTTGGCTGAAGATTTGGCTAAGGAAAGTGATTTAGTTATACGACTTCTTGAATGGCTTGTGGCGCTTGTTCGAAATGAAGCACTCAGCGATACAGCGAATCTTCAGCCGAACTATTTTTTTCTTGAGGCTCTCAAAAACACCCAGCACATTTTGCTGAGTACTCAGGCGAATACCCGATTGCAATTAGAAAAGTTATTTTTGAGCGCCTTGTGAAATGCAACAGATTTCAAAAATTCAAAAAATAGGATCAAAAAAACAGCGATCCACTATTTTCTCAAAGAAGCAGGAGCATTATTTTACTCGTGGAGGAGTACGCAGTCCGACGCGTCAAGAGGGATATCGTGTCTCACGCGTTTGTATGTGGCAGTTGATATCTCTGTGGGTGCTGTTTTTTTTAGTACTTTCGTATCAGGTTTACTTCTCGCGCTTGTTGACGGTGGAGTATATCACGGTGGACGGCGCTGGACTGCTGACTTCAGACGAGGTTAGTCAGATGGCTCGCGTGGCGATTTCTGAGAATATTTGGACTTTTGTTCCACAGAATAATTTTCTGCTGCTCTCGACCCATCGTATCGAAGAGAGACTTCTGGCTGCCTCACCGCTTATTCGTCAGGTCACCGTTCAGAAATCTTTTCCAAACACGATGAATATCTCAATTATAGAGAGAGGGAATTTTCTCTTTTGGTGTTCAAAAGAGGATTCTTGCCTATTGGTGAATGAAGAGGGCGCTCTTCAGGATTGGCCAGAAGCACGTGAAGAGTATCGAGTGCCACAAATTTATTTAGTGGACGAGATGCAAAAACCAATTTTAGCTGGTGAAAACGTTGTGACGACTCAGACTCTCTCTTTTATAAGTGGATTGTCACAGGCATTTTTGGAACAGGCGAATATTTTAATTCAAGAAAAAATATTTCTTCCGTCAAAATATGCCGATGAACTTCGACTTGAAACTGATAAAAATTTTTCGATACGAATCAATATGAATATGCCAATTGAGCAAACCCTGAATACTCTACGTATTGTGCGTGAGAAGGCGATACCGCAAGACAGAAGCGATGATTTAGCGAGTGTCGACCTCCGTATTTCTGGTAAAGCTTTTTATCAGTTGCGAAACGAAGAGCCCCAGGAAACGACAGATATCCTGAACCAAGAACCAAATACGAGGTCTCAGGAATAAAGAACGAGTCAGACAAAAAATTTATTATCTCGGTGTTTAGCAAACTGGACGTATGATGAGCTAGGACCAGGCTCCAGTACGAAACAGGAGATCGAGTGCTTCTTTGGCAGCTAAGACTGGTTTGACTTGAGCGGAATTTTCCCGATTTGTTTGTTCCGTGAGCGCTCCGAAGAGAGCCTGTATATGTGTGAGCGTATCGTTTGCGAGTTTTGTTTTGAGGGCAGAGTCACACTGATCGTCCTCGATTACACCTTGAAGAAATGGAATACGTCTCTCAAGCGGCATGCTTCGGTTGTCTGCCGATTCAAAGAGATTCTTTGCGATTTTATTCTCTTGGCAAAGCGCTTGTATTTGTTCGAACACATCGGTGATGCGTGCCATAGTGGTAAGAGATTCTTGTTCTCGAGGAGTTTCTTATTGAGGAGCTGGAGACTCAAAAGACATAAGAATAGTCATGAGTAATTTACCTGTATAGCGTAGCAAAAAAGAACCAGACATACGAGCGCAGAGGAGAACCTACTGAGATAAGCGGCCAATATCCTCTGGGCTGACATAAAAGATGAAAATAGAATCACCAGCACGGGCCGTTTCGCCGAGATTGTGGAGCCATTCATAGCCTTGTTGTCCCGGAGCTTTGGCCTTGTAGAGTCCTTCTTGGAGGAAGACGGCTGAGATGGCGTACCAACCTGGCTCAGGAGTTTTGGCGGCGTACCAGTTGTCGTAGCGATTTCCGAGGTAGAGAGCTGGATTGGATCCGCCAAAATAATCGAGGTGAATAGTGGAGATGAGACATTGATCGCCTGAGGCCATATCAAGGTAAGGACATCGGCGGTTGTGTTCATCAATAAAGTCACGGAGGTGCTTGAGATCCTGCCCCCAGTCATAATTCGAATCAGTAGCGATCATGTAGCCGTTTTTGTTTCCGCCCGCGAGCAAGTTGTAATACGACAGGTAGTTTGGATAAATGGCAAGCGGGGTAATGAAGAGCAAAGAGAAGAAAAGAGCGGTAAGCGGTCGGAGAATATAACCGAGTTCTTTGTGATTTCGATGATAGAAATCTGTTGCAGTTTTTGCTACGAGGAGATAGAGGAAGGGGAGAATTGGGAAAAGGTGACGGAAACCAATGTTGAGATTGCCAGTGATGCTTATTGCGGCGTAGAAAAGTACGAAGAAGAGAGCTAAATATTGGGCGATGCGTTCCTGAAATGAATGAGCTAACAGAGAGAAACAGGATGCCACTGGTTTGTTTTTTAGTGCTTTGATGAAACGGAAGATTGTATAGAAGAGTGTCATGAGGAGAAGGAACAGGAAGGGAAGAGTTTCTTTGGTAAGGAACAAGATAGGGAAATACGCCGGTGAGGCATCTTCAGAGACAGTACCGAGGAAGTAAAAGGTATTTCCACCAGCCACTCGGGAAAATACCATGAAGACACCGAGAAGGTAGTGTGCTATTGGGTCAAGTCCTGGAATCTGTACCATGGCATCGAGCGTGGTTCGAGCGAAGCGCTTACCGGCATTTTCGCCGACACCTGTATATGGGGAGAACATATAATTGGACGTGTCGAGTGTTTTTTCTTCTGGCATATTCCACGTATTGAACGCGTAGAAGAGAGCAATGAGGGCGAAGCAAATGAGTATCATCACGGTGTATTTTCCGAGGTACTCACCTATTTGGCGAAGGCGAAAATGGGAAATTGAATTTTGGAGAGGCGAAGCTTGTTTTGTGAGAGCATACAGAAGAGCGAAGAGTCCAAAAATAGGGAAAAGAAGAACGGCAGAAAATTTAGTGAGCTCCACGAGACCAAGAAAAATTCCGGCGATGAGTACGTTTTTCCAGGTTGGTTTTTTGAGAAAATGGATAAATGTATAGAAAGAAAAAAACATAAAGGCAGCAATACCGATATCAGTTGTGAC
The DNA here is from genome assembly GCA_964508015.1 of uncultured Bdellovibrionales bacterium. Lineage (GTDB taxonomy): Bacteria > Patescibacteriota > Minisyncoccia > Moranbacterales > UBA1568 > JAGOSP01. Next base: position 2,277 of record CAZDRG010000018.1, on the reverse strand, counting down.
ATAGTGTCCGTGCGCAATGATGTTTGGATCAAAGACAAAGAGAGCGGTAGCAATGAGACCAGCAAGTGCCCCCCCGAGTTCTCGTCCCCAGAGAAAAAGAAAAAGTCCGAGGACAAGCGCGATGAGTGTGATAGGGAGACGCGCTAAGAAGAGAAGATGTTCATTGTTGTTGCACGCGATATCTGGCCGGGTGCAGTTCATGAAAATATCACCAAGCACCCACTGCTCATTGGTTCCGGTTTGCCATTCTGGAGTATCGATGGGGAATTTCACGTCGAGAAGGAGAAGTGGAAGTCCGACGAGGTTTTTGAGTAGTGGCGGGTGTTCCGGATTCAGACGCATGTCACCATATCGGACATAGCTGTAGGCTGCTGGGATATGCGCTTTTTCATCGTAAATAGCTGTTTCTTGACTTGAAACAAGCAGTGAGAGAATAGCATAGAAGGTGAGGAGCCCGGTGACTATCCACGGTGCGTGTTTTTTGAGGTGATGCATAAAAAGAGTCAGAAAAGATTAGAGATCGGTTGTATTGAGGGAGTGAGAAATAATGAACAGCCTATTTACTTGATTTCTGGAAGAATAATTGCGTCAAAATCCCCGCCCTTTCGATTGGGACCATTTATGTCAATGTGTTGTGTGTATGCGCCAGGAGAGAGGATTTTTAATTTTTCGAAGACCGCTTGATCAAAATGAGTCATAACATAAACGCTTGGTTGGCGAATAATTGCCTCAGGGGAAACGATTTCAAAATTCTGTACTCGATGATAGGTGAAAAAGTACACTGGCATTCCAGCGACGGGTAAATGGAAACGGTCTTGATTTCCACCGCTATCAATGAGGTAGTATTTCTGCGTTTGTTCTGGAAGTGAAAGAAAATATTTTGCCATATTGGTGTAGTTTTCATTGAAAGACTCTCCGGCTTGTGGGCTATGAGCAAACAGGACAAAATATTTCACAGCATTGAAACAGGCAGAGGCCAAGAAAGCAATCAAAAGGAAAGAGAAGAGGACGAGGCGGAATCCGGAAGCAGCATGTTTGGCCTTGTTAAGAATCCAAAGAACCGGAACGGAAGCGAAGAGAAAAACAGGCACTTGGGTGCCGATAGAGCGCAGTGCATGGGGCAATCCCTCATTAGTCAGAAACTCTGGAGCAAGCATGGAAAAGAAAGATCCAAAGAGAAAAGCGTTAATAACAAGACGAAAGTCTCTGTCGGTATAACGAATTCTCCGGTAAAGGAGTTGTAAGAACTGGAAAAAAAGAAGACAGAAACCGGCCAAGAAAAAAGTGCCGACAACTGGATCGAGTATGGGGTATGGAGGGTAATTGTGTCGCCAGTTTTGGTCACCTAAAAAGTTGTATTTGATGAGAGATGTGGCAAAAGTTTTGGTCAGTGTCCCGAGAAGGTCTCCGTGATTTACGTCTGGCGACATAACTGATATATGAGAGGAGCGAGATTCGAAGTCTTCTGGATGTGAAATAAAGAAGTGATACAGCATGGGAACAGCAGTGAGAAAGGCACCCAAAATGAAGACAAGACCATGTTTCCAGAAACGACGCAGGAAATGTTCATATGAAAGCATGAGAGCAGGGAGAAGGAGAATGAGAATCAGTGGCGCGACACGAAAGGCGATGTACGTATGAACTCCAAGTCCAAAAATAAGCCCTGAAATAAGAAAATCTTGCTTTTTTTGTGTTCTAAGACCACGAAAGAAAAAGAAGAATGCAAATGAGAGGAGGAAAGAAGTCATGATGGCCCGGAAGCCAATACGAGAGAAATTGATAGCCCAATAAGAAGTAGCCATCATGAAAGCAGCACTGAGACCAATGCTGGTACGATGGAAGAGCTCTTTCCCGAGAAGAAAGAGTCCGAGTACGGTAAAAGTTCCAAAAAGCACTGAGCACAGTTTGAGTGCCACCATGGTATTACCGAAAAGCCAGATAGACAGAGCTTGTAAATTAATAAACAGTCCTTCTCGTCCGAAATTTGCCGGATAAAAAAGTTCGAAATGATGCGTTTCTAGAGCATGGAGCGCATCAACCCCATTGGCTGCTTCATCGGGGTAAAGACCGATAGGGAGAGAGTCGAGTTGATAGATGCGAAGAAAAAAGGCGAGAAAAAGTATGGCGGTAAGCGAGAGAATGAGAGGGAAACGTGATTGAAAAAATTTCCGCATAAAGAGCTATCGAAAAAAATATCTGAATCTTTCAGAAGATCGCTTTCTTTTTTATTTTTCAACTTGATTATGGTACTATTATACTAAAGTCATCATAAAAGAT
>CAZDRG010000017.1:0-15343 GCA_964508015.1 uncultured Bdellovibrionales bacterium | reverse complement strand
CCACCCGGCAGCCAGTCGTATTTTGAACGTACTCGACGAGAGGAATATAATCACCGTCTCCAGAAATAAGCACGATTACATCCAGACTGCGAGACATCTTCACTGCATCAATCGCAATACCGACATCCCAATCTCCTTTTTTTGATCCATCAGGAAAAATCTGAAGGTCTTTCGTCTTGACGTCATACCCTGTCTTCTCAAGCGCTTCAATAAACTTATCCTCCATACCCTCTGTGGTGGTAATTCCATACGCAATCGCTCGGATAAGCTTTCGACCTGAAACCGCACTCTCTAAGACATTCTTAAAGTGCACCTTCTTCTTATATAATACACGGGCACTGTGATAGAGGTTAGAAACATCTACCAACACGCCGACTCGCTGTTCTGGAAATTTTGCCATACACTTCTTGTAAGAAAATTGCCTCCCCGAAAGGCAGGGAGGCGTTCTTTTGTTTGTTTAGAGACCGAGATCCTTGCGAAGCTTCTTTGCGGCCTTTTCGTTGACTTTTTCAAGATACGTCATCAACTTCTTACGACGAGACACCATCTTGAGCAACCCGCGGCGAGAGTGAAAATCCTTCGCGTTCTTTTTGAGGTGCGCGGTCAACTTCTTGATTTGCTCAGTGAAAAGAACAATCTGATATTCTGGTGAACCAGTATCCTTATCATGCCGCTTAAACGGAGCGGTTACCTTCTCCTTCTGCTTATTCGTGAGGGCCATAGCCATATTGTCAGCAACGACAGAGTCAGATACACATCAGACTACATCGCGCTCGAATTAAAATATCACAACAGCACAATACCATGCCCCCACGATTTCCGCAACTCCTTGACTTTGTTGGTATTTAACTGTACAAAATAAATGTCCTAATTCGGGGACGCATTCAACGCAAGGAGTTCTTTAGAATGGCTAAAAGCAAAGCAGGCGAGTCGGGAAACAGGTGCAAGAGCCCAAAAAAAGTAAGGGTGATTGTTCAAATCATGATCATCGGTCACAACGGGGAGGCTCAACTCGTCGGAAAGCAATGCACTTTCAGAGCCAGGCCAGGCACCGATTGGCATCCCTGCATCAATCGCTACTTACTCCAGAACCTTCTCTCTGGCACCACGTACACCAGTGACAATCGGTTCGATGCAAACATCGTTTTGTCATTCGGTGCAGCGGGGGTCGGCATGAATACGGGATCCGGACATCCTCTGACGATTCAATATATTGCCTACGGCAAAACGTCGGATCTCTATATAGAACAGCCCGGCAAAGGGCTATTCCTCCGACTGCATGCGAAAGCCGGCTAGCATCCCGGCTGGCTGCGCGCATCAAAAAAGGGCTCCCCCGAAAGGAGCCCGTTTTCTTTTTTTACTCCGATTCACGCTTCTCTGAATTACCCTTTCTGAGAGCGATTCTTTTTTACAGAATCGTAAAAGCTGCCACTCCATCCTTGGTTTGAGGCTTCATCACGCGTACCCCTTGCGTCACTCGGCCGAGAAGTGGTACCGATTTGAATGGCACGCGAATAATAGTTCCTTTTTCTGAAGTCAAGATCAAATCATCTTCGATATTTGCCATACTCGTGACCAATGCTCCCACGATATCTCCTGTTTTTGGAGTCACTTTCATGGCCTTCATACCAGAACCACCACGCTTTTGAGTCTTAAACTGCTTCAAGGCCGAGCGTTTCCCGTATCCGTTCTGAGACAACACGAGAAGTTCCATGTCCTTAGCATCTTTCCCGATGATATCCATTCCGACAATTCTATCTTTCTCGTCCTTGAGCTTCATGCCACGCACTCCTCCGGCATTTCGTCCCATCGGTCGAACATCGGATTCTTTGAAACGAACAGATTGTCCATCGGCAGTCGTCATAACCACCTCATCGCTTCCGGTGGTTGGCCATACCCAGCCTAAGACGTCACCCTTTTCGAGCGTAATCGCAATCAGTCCACTTCGTCGAACATTTTCAAATTCATCAAGCTTGGATTTTTTGACTGTCCCATTGCTGGTTGCCATAAAGAGATACTTGTAGGCATCATCCTTGTTCAGCGAAATCATTTCAGTAATTTTTTCTTCCTGAGATATCTGAAGGAAATTGACTATGGCTTGTCCGCGGGCCGTGCGTGACGATTCGGGAATTTCGTAAGCCTTTATCTGAAAGACTTTACCTGAATTGGTGAAGAACATAAGATTATCGTGCATTTCAATGGTCAAGACCATCGCGATGCGATCCTCCTCTTTGGTCGTGGCACCAATCACTCCCTTGCCGCCGCGCTTTTGGACGCGGTATACGGTTGGATTCATTCTTTTAATATAACCATCTTCGGTCAGGGTGATAATGGCTTCTTCATTCGGAATAATATCTTCCTGTTTGAATTCGCCAATGCCGCCCTTGATGACCTTTGTTCGACGCTCATCGCCGAATTTATCTCGCACTTCAATCAACTCACTCTTCACGAGTCCAAGGATTTTCTGGCGATGCTTCAAGAGATCTTCCAAATGAGCAATTAATTTCAGTTTTTCCTCGAGTTCATCCTCGATTTTCTTCCGTTCAAGCCCTGAGAGGGTTTGCAGACGCATTTCCAGGATTGCCGTTGTCTGCCGTTCCGAAAGGCGGAACTTTTTCATCAAATTGATATGCGCCTGTTCTTTCGTTGGAGACTTCTTGATGGTTTCAATAATAGCATCGATATGATCGAGTGCCTTCTTCAAACCTTCGAGTATATGTGCCCTATCTTTGGCTCGCTGAAGCTCATATTGTGCTCGACGAGTCACTACTATTTCGCGATGCTTGATATAGTGCTCAAGGATGGCCTTTAAGTTCAATACCTGAGGATCAACGCCGTCCACCAGCGCCAGCATGTTCACGTTGAAATTCTTCTGAAGATCAGTCATTGAATACAAGGCGTTGAGCACTTTCTGCGGATAGGCATCCTTTTTCAGCTCAATCACGATACGGACGCCATCCTTATCCGATTCATCGCGCAAATCCTTAATGCCGGAGATCTTCTCCTCTTTCACAAGATCGGCAATCTTGATGATCAATGCGGATTTGTTGGTCTGATAGGTCATTTCAGAAACAATGATCTGAAAACTACCGGCCTTGGTTTCAACAATATTCACCCGGGCACGGGTCACAATAGGTCCTCTTCCAGTCACATAGGCATTATGAATGTCACGGCTGTTGTACATGATACCGCCAGTTGGAAAGTCTGGGCCCTTAATAAACTGCATCAACTCATCAATAGTAGCCTCAGGAGTATCAATTAAATGGCAAATGCCATCAACCAATTCGTTGAGATTATGCGGCGGAATATTGGTGGCCATACCAACCGCTATACCAACAGTTCCATTGAGCAGCAGCTGTGGGAGTTTTGCGGGGAGAACAGTCGGTTCTTCATGCACGCCGTCGAAATTGGGAATAAAATCAACCGTATCTTTTTCAATATCCAAAAGCATCTCTTCGGCTATTGGTGACAGCTTGGCTTCTGTGTACCGATACGCAGCCGCGCCATCGCCGTCCATCGAACCGAAGTTTCCCTGTCCCCAGATCAGTGGGTAGCGAAGGGAAAAATCCTGCGCCATACGAACCATTGTATCGTAGACAGCTGTATCCCCATGCGGATGATATTTTCCCAATACTTCACCGACAACGGTAGCTGATTTCCGAAATTTGGCACTCGAGCGAAGCCCTGTTGACCACATCGAATACAAAATACGTCGATGCACTGGTTTCAAACCATCCCGCACATCGGGCAAAGCACGCGACACGATTACACTCATGGCGTAATCAAGGTACGATTGCTGAACCTCGTCCGTAATATTCCGCAATTCTATCTTCCCATCATGATACTGTGAATCCGACATATACCTTCTCAATCAAATTATTCTGCTTCGGTTCTTTCTTCTTATCGAACTTCAGGCATTGTTTTAGTCTCGTTTTTTTGATGTTTCATTCGAATCTCACTCTCAAAGAAATCTTCGGCTGGGACTGGAGCGACACCTGCTTCTAATTGCTCTCCCTTCTCAAATAATTCTGTGAGCGACTGTGTACCCGGAGAACCAGGAAGCATTTTTGAAGCTCCACTTGTGACATCTCTCAGGCTGTTTGTTTCTACCACTAAACGAAAACTTTCCTGAACCGAGATAAACCAGATACCTACGATCAGCAACATGGTGACTGATACATAGCCAAACATATACCGTCGCCGTATCTCCTCAGGTTTCTCGCGAATTTCATTGATAGTATCCCACAGTGAGCGCATAATTCCTCTTTAGCTGTTACCCAAGAGAACAATCTCCATCGTTTTACCTTCAAAGTCTTTCTTCTTGATATTATACTTAAGAACAATCTCTTCTGGGCAATTTCCCAAAACATCACAGAATTTCTTGATTTCCCCAAGAGCAATTTTCATTCCTGGTAAAGCATAATGCATTGGAATCGTCACTTTTGGCTCAATTTTTCGAACCAAATCGTCAATTTTGTCTAAATCAAGAGTGTCTGCTCCGTCTGCCGGAACAAAGAGAATATCCACATCTCCCAATTTCTCAATCATCGATGGCTCAAGCTCATGTCCCAAAGCGCCGAGAAAACACAGTCTAATTTCTTCTGATTCAATCAGAAAAATAGTATTTTTTCCTTTTTGAAAACCTTTTTCATTATCACGGAAACTGGGAAATCCAACAAGGGTAATCCCATTTACGGCATATTCACCTGGGGCATCTAAAATAAGAGGGGATCCTTTGAGGAGAGAAGCTTCATCGCTATCTCGCTTTTGATGAGACAGAACCACGACATGGGCTTCGCCCTGAGGAGCACGGATTCCAGTGGCTTTCTCCGGAATATCGGTAAAAATAACTACGTCTTCCGTAGCTCGGCCGTTTGGTTTTGTGTTTATCTTAAAGCAAAAATCACCGTAATATTGAATATTCATAACAAGAGAAATGGTCGATTACTTCCGGATTGTAGCACAGAAAACTTGCCCTGTCGATACTCAAACAAGCCAAAAACTAGAAATCACCCTTGCCAAAACACGAATGCTTTGCTAAACTAGTCCTACTCGGTGATAAGAAACGATTTAATCACAATTGAATATCGGGATGCTTTTAATCCCTCATGAATTATCGATTTTCGATACTATTTCTTTCGGGTTTAAAGGCACCTCTCTCAGTTTGGGTGTTTTTTATTTTTCTTTACTTGAGTATCGGCTTTTAATTATTATTTTTTCGTAGCCGACGAAACATGAAGTACTCTATATCTATGTCAGAAGCCAAAAATAGCGCAGAAGCAAGTCAGATGGAAAGCCTCCTCGCCAAACATCTTATCGAAATTCCAAGCGTCGGAGACGTTGTCCACGGTGTTGTCATGAACGTTTCTTCAAGCTACGCCTTAATTGATTTGGGTGCACTTGGAACGGGTATCGTTCTTGGTAAAGAGATGCGAGATGGACTCGGTGCGGATGGAAAACTCAAGATTGGAGCGGAAGTCAACGCGACTCTGACCAGCTTTGAAACGGAAGAGGGGTATATCGAACTCTCTATCCGTGAAGCTTCCTATGAAAAATCCTGGGATGATATCGAGGAGAAACTCAATGCTCGTGAAATAGTCCAGACTAAAGTGACTGATGCCAACAAGGGCGGACTCATGATTGAGGTCAATGGAATTAGTGGCTTTCTTCCAGTGTCTCAGCTTTCCAGCGAGCATTATCCTCGTGTTGAAGATGGGGACAAGAACAAAATCCTCGAATTACTGAAGAAGCTGGTCGGACAAGAGATGAGCGTCCGCATTCTGGATGCTGATCGAATAAGCGAAAAACTTATTGTCAGCGAAAAAGCTGCTCAGAGTGAAAAAGAGCGTGAACTTATTAATAGACTTCAAGTTGGAAATATCATCGAAGGAGAGGTCAGCGGAGTTGTCGACTTCGGTGCGTTTGTGAAGTTCTCCGCCCCTGAAAGCGAAATGGGGAAGAAGGCCACAGAAAAACTTGAGGGTCTCGTTCACATTTCAGAGCTTGCCTGGCAGCTGATTGATGATCCACGAGAAATCATCAAAACTGGTGAGCATGTCTCCGCGAAAATCATCGGGATTGAAGATGCTCGTATTTCACTCTCTATCAAGGCACTGAAAAACGATCCATGGGAAAAGGTGAGCGAAAAATACAAAATTGATGACGAAGTTCAAGGAAAAATAGACAAAATCAATCATTTCGGAGCGTTTGTCTACCTTGATAAGGATATTCATGGACTTGCTCACGTGAGCGAATTCTCAGATGTCTATCCTGGACGCAAGATGGAAGAGGTTTTTGCCACCGGTGAAACTTATACCTGGCGCATTCTTTCTATCGAAGCCAAAAGTCACCGTCTCGGACTTCTCCCAGTGAAAGCGGGCGCAAAAGTCAAAGAGGCGAAGGTTGTTGCCCTCTAAATCAATCAGAAAACATCCCGCTTTACTGCGGGATGTTTTCTTCCCAGCTGTATACAAGTATGGATACTTCCAATATCTTCATTCTCTCTGGTCCAACTGGCTCTGGGAAAGACAGTATTATTCAGGAGCTTGAGCGACGTCTCCCCTTAGAGCGTATAGTCAATACAACTACTCGTTCCAAACGTCCCGGTGAGTCAGAAGGACATCCGTATTATTTTGTCACTCAAGCACTATTCAGTTCCTCTGTTCAAGAAGGACTGTTTATTGAGCACTCGACCAATGAGAATGGAGCGTGTTATGGCGTTAGTATCTCGGAGCTTCATCGTGTTGTTAATCAAAGCAATCGCATCGGCATTTGGCAGGCAGACTGGAAAGGTGTCCAAAGCATCAAAAAGCTCTTCCCCAATATACCAGCCATCTTTATTCGTTCGTCCCTAAATACGCTCGAGCAGCGCATTCGTTCTCGTGATACGCTCAAAGATGAATCGTATTTTCTTGAACGTATGAGCTATACAAGAGAATGGCTCAAACATACTGATATTTATGACTACATTGTCAAAAATGAACAAGGGAAGCTGCAGCAAGCCGTCTCTGCCATCGAACAGATCCTTCGCGATCGTGCGACCATCTCTTCCCTCTGAGGCGCGACGCATTGTCAAACGCGTCCAAAACTTCACTTCTGAAAGGCGACTCCTGAGAAAGAACGCTCGTATCCTGATAGCTGTTTCAGGTGGACCTGATAGCGTTTGCCTCCTCGACATGCTCGATTTTTTAAAAACGAGATACAATACGACTCTTGCTATTGCCCATGTCAACTATCAACTTCGTGGTAATGATTCGGATGATGATGAGCTTTTCGTTCAAGAGCTAGCCAAAAAATATCAGATTCCTTGCTTCATTTCGCATTACCCCCAAACAACAAGCGGGCATGATGAGAAGTCACTGAGAGACTATCGCTACAACTTTTTTTGCCTCATTTCAGAGCAACAGGATTTTGACACCATCGCTCTTGGTCACCAAAAAAACGATCAGGCGGAGACATTTCTCATGAATCTCATACGCGGATCCGGTCCACTCGGACTCGCGAGCATGGCTCCAGAACACGGAAAAATCATCCGCCCTCTTCTGAATACCTCGAGGGAAGATATTATTCAGTACCTCTCTGCCTGTAGCCTTCCCTTTAGACATGATAAAAGCAATGCCGATGTGCGTTTTACAAGAAATCGTATTCGGCAAGATCTCATTCCCTTTCTTGAACAGAGATTTAATCCAAACATTTTAGCCACTCTCGCACGTTCGGCGGCTCTATTTAGTGATACTCTGCCTCTATCAGACTCCTCTGTGAGTCGCTGCCCAGTAACCTACGAAGAGAACATTGTTTCATTTGCTCGCTCCAGCTTTGTAGCTCTACCTAACATAAAGCAAAAAGCACTACTCCGGTCTCTCTCGCGTATCCTGTCAGGCGAACGGCATACGCCAACGCAGAATGCTCTTGATGAACTAAGGAAGATCATTATTGGCACAAAAACCTCCTCTGCACACCTGAAAATCGGACCATTGAAATGTACGCGCAATCATGATAGAGTATTTCTGTTATATTTACCCTCTTAAATATTCACTATGGAAACATTGCTCAAAAATTTTTGGACTATACTCATCGTTTTTTTTGTTATTTCAGGCCTTCTTATTCTCATTCAGGGACCCCAGAATAAACCTGCCAATATCTCCCTCAGTGAACTTGTAGGCCAAATCAACCGAGGAGAAGTCAAAACGATTGCCATTACCGGAAATGAACTCACTATCACACTGAAAGATGACAAGAAGGCAAAGGCTTCCAAAGAATCCGAGAGCTCTCTTACTGAAACTCTAGCAAACTACGGTGTTGATAAGGAAAATCTGAAAAATGTATCTCTGAGCGTAAAAGACCCTTCGGGCGTTTCATATTGGGCAACACTACTTATTCCCTTTTTACTTCCACTTCTTCTGATTGCTGGATTTATTTGGTTTATGATGAAGCAGGCACAGCGCGGTAACTCACAAGCTCTCTCTTTTGGAATGTCTAAAGCGCGCATTCTTGATCCAAAGGACAAAAGAAAACGCGTTACTTTCAAAGACATCGCCGGTGCGATTGAAGCCAAACAAGAGCTCGAAGAAATAGTTGAATTCCTGAAACATCCAAAGAAATTTCTTGCTATGGGTGCAAAAATTCCTAAGGGTGTTCTTTTGCTTGGCCCCCCAGGTACTGGAAAAACACTCATGGCCAAGGCAGTGGCTGGTGAAGCCGGAGTACCATTTTTTAACATCTCAGGCTCTGAATTTGTAGAGATGTTTGTCGGTGTTGGAGCATCTCGCGTTCGAGACCTCTTTAAACAAGCAAAAAAGAATGCTCCTGCTATCGTGTTCATTGATGAAATTGACGCAGTAGGTCGACATCGTGGAGCCGGACTTGGAGGAGGACATGACGAGCGAGAACAAACGCTCAATCAGATTCTCGTTGAAATGGATGGCTTTGAGACAGAAACAAGCGTTATTGTCATCGCCGCTACGAATCGCCCCGATGTACTTGATCCAGCTCTCCTTCGACCTGGACGATTCGACCGACGCGTTACTATGGATTTACCCGATATCAATGAACGTGAACAAATACTCCGGATTCATTCAAAAGGAAAGCCAGTTGCTGAATCAGTCAATGTCCGACGCCTTGCAGAGCGAACCCCTGGCTTTTCCGGAGCTGATTTGGCCAATCTCGTTAATGAAGCGGCTATCCTTGCCACACGGCGAGATAAGAAATCAATCGATATGGACGAATTAATTCTCTCCATTGAGAAAGTCATTCTTGGTCCGGAACGTAAAAGCAAGGTCATGAACCCGCGCGAAAAGGAAATCGTTGCCTACCATGAAGGTGGACATGCCCTTGTAGCGGCCTCTCTCCCACATGCTGACCCTGTGCACAAGGTTTCGATTGTATCTCGTGGTCATGCTGGAGGATATACGCTAGCCGTTCCAAGCGAAGACAAATATCTTCACTCAGAGGCCTATTTCATCGATGAGCTTGCGACATTGCTCGGTGGATATGCTAGCGAAAAACTTGTTTTCAGCGATACGACCACGGGGCCGTCCAATGACCTAGAACGAGCAACTCACATGGCTCGTGGTATGGTGACTCGTTATGGAATGAGCCGTCTTGGCGCTCGAACATTTGGTCATAAAGACGAGCTTGTTTTTCTGGGAAAAGAGCTCCATGAAGATCGAAATTATTCTGAAAAGACGGCTGAGCAGATAGATAACGAGGTGACGCGTCTCATCAATAACGCTTTTGAAAATGCCACCCAAATCTTGACCAAGCATCGTGAAACTCTCAATACTATCGCTACCACTCTCTTGGAAAAAGAAACCATCGAAAAAGATGAATTTGATTCCATTGTAAAAGAAATTGCACCAAGGCTCTCTCCCACCAACTTATAGTAGCAGGCTACTTGGGACGAGTGGCGCTATAATCAATTGCGCACGAGACCACTCGTCCAAGATAAAGCTGGCCTCTCAATGGCGGCTATTTCAATTCATTTTATGCCATCTTCATTTCGACTCCGAACACTTGTTGCTGATACTTGGCATTCGACGTGTGCGAACCCAAGTCTCTTGGTATTTGGCCTTCTGATATCTATCTTGGCTCTCTATATAAATAGTTTGCTTTTCCTGCAAATAGATTTTCAAAAAGGCAGCTCTGGAAAGGATGTATTCTCGATATTAACTGGACCCATCCTGTTTCTTACTTTGCTTGCTCTTCTCACACAAATAATTGCTTCAAGCCAAATTTTCGTCTTTGCAGCGAGTGATTATCTACGACGCCCAAACCTTCTTACTCTTCGTTCTCGATTCATCGCAGCTCTCATCTACGTAGGAGGGGAAATAGCAAGCATTTTACCCATTACTGTAACCTTGTATCTTCTGTTTATACCCTCACTTTTACACCTCGAACCAACTGGTCTTTTCTCAACTTACTTCACTATACTCGCGCTTACTATCATAATTGTTATTGTATTTTTGGTAATGACCATCAAGCGTCTCGCTTTCGGATATCTCACCTTGTCTCCTCTTCACTTTCGCTCAAGTGTGTATCTTGCCCTAAAAATACTTCTCCGTTATCGGAGTGTCTCGATACTTTCCTTCTTTTTCCTCATCACACTTATATCCCTCTTTACAATTCTCGAAAATCTCGTTATGCTTCAATCTGTATTTCTGAGACAATATCTGCCTAATATTGCACCAGAAGTACTTATCTATACGGTTCTATTGTTAATTCATTCGTTCGTCTCAGTATTTATTGAAGTATTTTGGCTCAATTTCTTTCTGACTCTAACTCGTAAGAACCAAAAAAACTCACTTCCACTTCCTCTGCCCAACAAACAGCTGGAAGATGTGCCGCTCATGCCATCGTAGCCTCCAAATTTTGTTAAAACACTCAGACAAAAAAGCACAATTTAACAGCATCGTTCTATTTGTGAGTTCGTAGCTCAGTTGGTTAGAGCGCTACGTTGACATCGTAGAGGTCCCCAGTTCGAATCTGGGCGAACTCACAAATAGAAGGAGCTTGTACTCAGCTATGCACAGAGTACTCTAAAGTATAAATCGCACCCCTCCTAGGGTGCGATTTATATGCATACACTCAATCATTAAGATGTCCTACTATCGCTTATTTGATGAAAAGGAGTACCCACTCTCCTCACAAAAAACACACGCTCCGTTAGTCGATCCAGAACTACTGATTGATTTTGACATGATGTTAGGTCGAATGGTTTGTAGTTGTTGTGTTCCACGGGAAAAATTTGCACCTACACCCTCGTTCACAACATCAGATCCAACTTCCCTTGCAACTTGTACTCCAATATCTCCAAATTTACCCTGAATTACTGATTCCACTCTTCCAAGACCTGCCTGAATAGTTCTATTGATAACCTGGTTAGCATAGGAGCTGATAACACCAACGGCAAGCTCTTGCGGATTACCTGCAGACGTGATTATATCCGTCGACATAGTTTTAACCTTTACAACCATTCCTTCGAGCAATCCTGCCGGAGCAACTACCTTTCCGTCCTTTTCTTTCGGTATAAAACCAGACGCCTCAGCCTTCACCATCTGAATTTGTTCTCTTTCCGAACGAGTGGCAGAAAACATTCTCTGCGCTTCAAAAGTCGCTCCGATTGAGTTATTCATAGGGTTGGTGACCATCTGATTCAAATCTCGTACTGAGAGTCCTCCCTGTAAGGACGGGTTCAAACTTTTAGTGTCAAAATCAAATGTGGGTAATTCTTGATTAACTGCTTGTTTCATAGACCGAGTTACTTCTGCAGCCGCGTTCATCTGAGAACCAAAACCATTCGAAAAGGATCCTGTCATACCGCCAACCTCTACATAATTAGACACCGAAAACTTTCCACGCATCGAAGTCGTGAAAAAGTCATTCATAACTTCATGAGTATAATCCAATGACACTCCGTGGATGTACTCTTTAAAATCTGTCACAAACAGCGGTTCGCTTCCGGATCCCCCACCAAACATTTTATCAATCTGCTTATCAAGCATCCTGACCGCAGCACTTTTTAATTGAGAAAGAAGAATACCCTCAATATATCGGTCAATCCTATCTAACATTTTTTGAACAAGTGCGGCAATCATGTTTGTGCCCCACATTTCAGCACGAGCGGAATGGAGAGGCATGCCAAAACCTATGGTGAAGACCATTAAAATCATGAGAATATTGAGACGAATTTTTTTCCATGCCATAAACAGCTTTCACGTTTCTACAAATCAACCGGGATCAAATCTATTCCTAATTTCTTAAATTCACCCTGTATATCAACAGCAAGACTTGTCGAAAAACTGAGCAGTCCCTGCACTTGGGAGAGTAAAGAGATCTGACTCATTGGATCATCGCCAACTTTTCCAAATGCTTCCGCTAACCCTACAGAAAATAGGGCGAGCTGTAGGGCTTTCATATGAGTGGTCACCATATTTTCTGGCACCTCCACCTCTTTCACGCTATTCAGAAATGACTCCGCTTTTCCTTTATTTTGAAGCAAAGCAGTAAAGTTTCCCGTCGAAAAGGCACCCATAATATCGCTTACCATTGAAGATGCAGCCAAATCCAAATCACCGTTTTCTTTCAACGCGATTGGGGAGTTATTAGCGACCAGATATGACAAGACGGTGAGATACTCAATTGTCGCGTCTTTTTGCTTTTTCAGGCACTTTTCTTCACCTTCCGAGTCTTTACATTTTAGTTTCTTAATATGAATACTCTTCACATCAACCTCAGGAAATTCAACATTAACTGATGACTTCTGGAGCAGTTCTTCCACTGAAGCATTAATGTCTTGCATCTTAACAGATGGATTTTCTTCAGAAACATTCGACAAAATATTCGCCACTTCGAGAGAAGCGCTATTTGTAACGTTTGTTTTCGAATCATCCGAGGTTTCATCATAGCCCCCCTTACCGAGACCATCATCAGGTGAGACAAGTTTATCCCCAGGCGCAGGTTTAAGAGGATCAAAACCACTTTCAACTTCAATACCGTCAGAATAACTGTCACCGTCAGAATCCTTCATGAGAGGGTCCGTGCCAAATATCTTTTCTTCTTCATCGCTTAAGCCATCCTGATCAGCATCTCGAAAAAGTGAGTATTCTTTTGCACCAGGCTCACTCGCTGAAACATAAAAACCCATTGACAAAGCCAATAGTACAAAAAAAATAAAAGTAGTTTTTTGAGGAAAAGTAAAAATAGTTTTCACGGTTTTCTTTTCATCCATTATATCATAATTTATCGAAACAACTAACAGCAGAATCGATTGCCACTTATCTTCTTTCGTTGTGCATCAGTACTTCTTTACTTAATTCATCATGATGCAAATTTTGTGATTTTATATTGAGTGCATCTATATCTGGCTACACGACTGCTTCAAGAGACAACATTCCCTTAACTTCGCTATTACCGAACTCTCCAATCTCTATTCTTCCGTTGCTATTTTATTGTTCTTGAAAATATCTGTCTCAATAATGTTCCACGTGGAACATTATTGAGATGTTTCATGCTGCCCTCTGCATATATCATTGTTCCACGTGGAATACCTGTAATCCTTGTGGGGTAGGTTATACTCACGTATTTTGTTCCATGTGAAACAGAATACAAGCTCTTTTGAAATCCACTTGGTCTAGTGTGATATATCCTTGTTTGTTCCACGTGGAACAAACCCTGATTGATTGACAACTCAAATGTTATCCGCTCTTATTGTTCCACGTGGAATTCGTAAATTGGTACTACGATTTCTTGTCGGACGAAATACGTGGGAATTGTTTCACGTGAAACAAGACGAGCGCGAATCATGATCCTAACTTTCTTTGTTCGTCCTTTTAAGCCATTTTTAGACTCTGAGATGCCGTTAATAACTTTCTAGTACAATTGTTAAAAATACCATAAATCATTCCACGTGGAACATTTTGTCTACCAAGAAGCATTCTACATTGTGAAAGTTTCCACGTGGAACAATGTTACGAAATTTTTCGCTGACTTCAGAAATCGTAAATTGTTCCACGTGGAAATCTTGCTATAGCAAACTGTTTCAAATCTTAGCTAAATTCTATTCCACGTGGAACAATGACATCATCAGAGCACGGTTCGTAGCAAGGCGTTTTGTTCCACATGGAACAGATTCAAAAGCGAGATAAAGTCATCTTCGTTAGAATTGATATGCTCGTATGTTCCACGTGGAACAACAATTTTCCAACTTGATGAACAGTCCATCTTTTTGAAGATATTGTTCCACGTGGAATGTGCTCGTAGATTCAGAACTATGCCCGTGGCGTGTATCCATTTACGATGTTCCACATGGAACACAAGTTGATCTATACCGAATTTTGATTCAGCTATTTTCTGTTTTTGAAGCGACTACAGCTGAGTAGAAAGGTTAAAATTATTCTTGTCACAATCTTTGAATTGCCTGAAATCATTCCACGTGGAACATTTTGTCTACGGAAATCAATATCCTCCAACAGAGTTTCCACGTGGAACAATATTATAAATATTTGTGATGCCCACTTGAATTGTCAATTGTTCCACGTGGAATTATTCAATAGCGATTTCGGTTCAAATGTTCCCCGAAATTTGTTCCACGTGGAATTTCTAAAACTAAAGAAGAGTCGCGAGAGTCCATTTGTTCTGTTCCACGTGGAACAGAGAAGTATGTCTGGCAAAAAATTTTCCACCTTTTGTTACATACATTTTTGTTCCATGTGGAACAAATTTCAGACTGATAAACTCATCAAATATTCTACTGGGATATTGTTCCACGTGGAATAGACTATCGAGGCAAAAGATCCGCCGATCAGCCATTATCTCGATATTTGTTCCACGTGGAATAGAAACAAAAAATCGATTGAATACTACACTTGACAATTGAGCTTATTACTTTTCTAATGTAATAAACACGCACTTTGATTCCGTTGAATACAGGCTTAGATTTTGTGAATCTGTTAAGACGCCATTCTCCGAAGGTTGACTCTTTGAGAAAGATTTGCCATATTATATAAGTATTTGAATAATGCATTTGGGCCATTAGCTCATTTGGTAGAGCGCTCCCATGGCATGGGAGAGGTGACCGGTCCGAATCCGGTATGGTCCACACCGCAAATAAAGCATTTTTTGGCTTCGTTTAGCTATTATTTCATGAACTCTCTTTCATTTCTCCTTTGAAGGATGGCACTCCGAGAAAAATGCAAGCTCCTCCGAGAAAATTAATAGGCTTTTCTAGGCCATCTAGTTACCGACCAGGCGCATCTTAAACAATCTCATCCTCGAGATTTCACATTCTCTGTAGCCCCCGTAGTTCAATGGATAGAACAAATCCGTCCTAAGGATGAAATAGAGGTTC
>CAZDRG010000016.1:0-16373 GCA_964508015.1 uncultured Bdellovibrionales bacterium | reverse complement strand
AGCATACGGAATAGTGTCAAACAAAACACCATCCATATCAAAAATGATGATTTTTCCTTTCATAGCATTCATAAGTTAGAAATTAAGAGTGACTAAGAATCAGTGACGATGCCAGCCTGCCTCTGGCAGGTTGGAATCTTTCTATTATCTCACGACGAGTAAAACCTTAGGTGCTGTGTCCATAATAACGTCACGGATTTTTGGAAAAATTGTTCCTTTTTGTATCTGGTCCACAAATTCAGTCAGTGTTCCATCGTAGGGGTAGATATAGGCATCGCATTCGATACTACCCATCGGTACTCGAGCGATACATTCGGGAAGTTCTTCGATGATGTATTCACCTAGTCGGGAAATATCTTGTTCGCTAAAAACCCGTTGCTCTTTCAATGTGAACTCCTTCACAATATTTACTATTGCTGCATGAAAATTTAAATCATTAGAGTAAAGCATCCTGAGGTATTGTACTTTGGATTGATACAGCTCAGTAGATATTTCGTCCCACTGAACGTACTTAACCTTCCTATAATCGTCAGAGGAGAGAATAGATTTAAGTTCTCTTCGTAGATCAGTGAGGAGTTGTTCTCCCTGACCAATAGTTTTTTCTAAAGCCTTTTCATATCTAATTCGATTTCGAACTTCAACATTTATAGCATGGATAGAATCAGCAACATAAATGATCACGCTCTCGCGAGTGTGTTTGAGAGCCCATTTTGTAAGTTTGATAATGTTCTCGTTGCTAAACCACTTATTGCCGAGACTTATGCCAATTCCGATGTTGTAATGCCGACTTTCTAGATCTTCTTTACTTCCGCCTCGAATGCTGTAGAGAGTCATAAAATATTTGCTGAGGCTCTGGGACGAAGTTGGAACTTATTTTTTGAAAGTAAGAGCTGTCGACGCATAAGTAAGTCAGTTTCCGTAGAAGCCTCTAACTCTCTTAACGAATTCTTCTAAATCATCAATGTGAATTTTCATATCAGAATAATTTCCTGAAGATCCTTGAAACTTAAGGCCAGCTCCTAAGTTTATATTGGGATCTGCTCCTTCATCTCCATCGAGAAAAGCGGCGACACTTTTCGATTGGCGACGTAATACCTGAATACAAAAATCTCCAATTCCTAGATAGCCACTCTTATCAGCTTTTGATAGATATCTTTCCTTGAGAGTTTGCGGCGATTCAAAATTCATATCGGTATGATTTACGTGTTGGGGTGCTAGGTATCCGTCGCTAAAGCTCTGGAATTCTAAAAAACTCAGATATTTTCGCCAAGACTCCCAAACAGCAAAGCCTTTCTGAAGCCTTGGCAAAAGATGGCTGGGGTGGCGGAACACGGTTGTGAACAGTTTCTACCCCCTTATTCTCTCAAAATTGCTTGAAAATGGGAAGGGTCTTGAATTGGTACTAGCACGAATGGAAAAGCTTGCTACGCGTTAGTTTTTGAATCTTGGGAGCGACTTGAGTGAGTTTCTGAAAACAAATCAACTACCCTTGAGCCTTTGCTATAATCGGATTCGAAAAATCATTTCCTTTCAAAAAGATACTCCCCCTTCTCAAATTCATGAATTATTTGTGTTTGATTTTTTGAGAAATGATACAGCGGTGAGGACAATGGCTATGGTAAATCCTGCACCTATCAAGAGCAACGCAGTTGGATTCCCCCAAATATCACCCCCTGTTCCTTGTTCGTCTGCTTTGATACCATCTTGAAAAATGAGATACGCACCAAAAATTTGTAAAATTACCCCTATCACTAAAAAGATAATTTTCTGAGAATCATTCCGGAATGAGTACAGCAACCCCAAAAACCAAGCAAGAACGATAAAAAAGAGGAGGAGGATCATACAATTTTTTGATACAGAAGCGATGGATTATTCCATTGTTTCTGTATATTTATTTAGAAGGATTACAAAGCGCGCTTACAGTTTTCGAATAACCAACATTTGGTCGAGCGGGCTCTAGATTCCATGGTGCCTTAAAACCACCCGCCCAATCAGCATGACAAAAATACTGATTGTACATTGACCAATATTCCGATGTTCCTGACTTCTTATTCCAATGGCTACTTTTAGGTGTTTTATCCAATAGTTCTTGCCATGCCCCCGATTGGAACCCTCCGCCTAACCAAGCCCCGCAAGAGGTTGGCGTAACGCTTGCCGACCAAGGGTACGAACCTCCTCGCTCTATCCACTTTACAGATTTTATGGCTGCACCGCACCAAATTGGATCAGCGACCACAGGAAATAATGTTGCCTTTCCAATATCTACATGTTGTCTTAGTGTTGTTCCCTCGATGGTATAGTGTGTCGGTATATCATTTCCATCAGCATCTTTTGCCCATGGATTCGGAATATAGGCAAGCACATTTCCCTTTCGGTTTCGGATTGTAATATTTCCAAAGTTATCTTGTGCTAAATAATACCCAACAGGAAGCTCTAACGGAAAGTCATAATATTCATCAGAATCTTTTGAATCAATTTTAATAATTTGTCGCACACCTCCTTCAATAGATTGAACGACTACATCAAGATCATCAGAAGTTGAGACCACTTGCCCGTCAATCACTCCCATATCAATATTCTCCGAACCAGCATTTGGCATCCCGATAGTAATTCCAACACCTTTCTTTTCAAGCATGACATTATTTTCTTCCGCACTAATTTCAACTTCAATCCCAAAAGATTTTTGTTCTTGTACAAATGTATTGTCATCTTCCTGAGTCATTTTTTGTACAGGCATGATCCCGATGGATTGATCTTCAACTATACTCAGAATTTGTTCTTTCGTAGTGTCATTTTCTGATGCAATTTTATTTGCAGTGAGATTCTCAGTAGCTCTAGCGGGAAATGTGACAACAAGCATACCGAACGCTACAGTCAAATAAAAATCCCGATCTTAAAAGTTTGTTCAGAGTTATTCTTTGTTAGTTTATTAAGGTCGGCTTACTGATTAATAAAAAGGCATTACATGCATTATTTTTTGAGAGATGATTTTTTATAATGGTTCTCCGCAAACATAGAACCCTGTTTTGTTGATGCATTATAGTGCCCTATCATTCTTTCAAGAATCTCTTGAAAGGGAAGCGTGAGTTGTTTTTTAATCCGTGAGCTCCTAAGAACCTTAACGTTAATGCTGGGGTGCTAGGATTCGAACCTAGGATCATGGGACCAGAACCCACTGCCTTACCGCTTGGCTACACCCCAAAAAAGCTTTACAACAAACAAATCGTCACCCATGCGACGAGTGTTCCCAGTGTAGCAAACCCGTTTTATTTTATCAAGAAAAAAAGTGAGCCCCGAAAATGAACATCGGGGCTTTCGAAATATAGCTTAAAGGAGTTATTCAAGTAAACTTGGCCGCGCGCATCAGGCAAGCAGGCGAGGAGCAGGACCGGGGATGGAAGGAAACGTGAACAGTACCGGTGAATGGAGTGCGGTCCAAAGCTCTCCGTGGAGTACATTGTGTTCCAGGGCCCGCGGAAGCGCATATTCTAGAGCCTCGAGCCATTTCCGCCTTTGCTTGTCTGGCGCACAGTAGATAAGCGTGAGGATATTGTGCATCCAATCACTCATCTTCAGACGAACGGCAGCCTTTTTCGCGGTCCTGAATCGTAGATGATACTGTCGATTACGGGCTTCAACACGCTTCTCATAATCCCTTCCTGTCTCTCCTGGAATCCAGATGACAGGCAACTTGGACATCGTATCAACCAGATAGGCCACTGGTCTTCCGTACATCTCCTCAATACGGGTATTTGGCCACTCTTCTGGAAAATGCTCTGTCACATCATGAAGCAACGCTGCAAGTATCTCATCGGGATCTATCACTCCCAGATGAATCATGAGAATGATCGCTACAGAGCGGAGATGGTCCATATATGGTCCACCGCTTTCACGACGAACGCCCTCGAATTGCTTCTCCATCAGGGCATAGGTGACCCGAATAGACTCCTTCTTGTGAATATCAAAAGGTGTCCATCGCGTCATGTATTCAAAGAACTGCTCTCTGGTCCGATATCTTGTAAGGACATTCAGTAACCTCAAATAATCAATTAGAAACATGGAATGCCTCCTTTTGGAAAAATATGCAGTTGGGAAAAAACTCGAATTGACTTTCGATTATACAACTAACCAGACAAAAAGCAAGTGCCCCAATCCCGAGACTGCGGCACAGCACACGTTCCTTGCTTCTTTCTAGATCTTCAAATAGCGACGGATAGCCAGTGAGGCCGAAAAGGTCGTCAGTGTGACCCCAAGAACCAATAGTCCGATAAAAATAACGGGAGAATACTGAAGGAAGAGAGATTGAGTATTGCCTCCAAGAGGAAGAGCACCTTCCGTCATCGGTGCCAATGAATGGGAAATCATCAAAAGAAAGAGCGAAGCGATAATCGATGAAGCAACCCCGTAAAACATTCCCTCAAAGATAAAGGGCATTTTCATATACAGATTTGATGCGCCAACAAGTCGCATGATTTCAAATTCCTGCTTGTGCGAATGAATAGTGATATACATCGTATAGAAAGTAATAATCAGCGCGACTGCGATAAAAATACTTCCAAGCGTGAGTCCTGCTGTGGTTGCTGCGCGATTGATGAGTTGGATACGATCAAAAATCTTCTTGTTTTTTTCGTAGTTCACGCGACTAATATCATCTTGAAATGATGAGCCCTGTACCTGCTTGGCAATGACCTCGTAATACTCCGGCTTGGTCGCTTTGACAATAAGAGAAGAGAAGAGCGGATTCTCGCCAATTTCCTCAAGTGCTTTTTTGATACTCTCATCATTACCGTTTTGGGCAAGAAATTCAGCAAGTGCCTGTTCTCGGGTGATGAATTCTACTGACGAGATTTCTTGGGTGTATTTCTCAAGGGAAGTCTTAATTTCCATGATACGAGTCTCACTTACATTTTGATTGAACGAAATAGTCACATTCACTTTATCCTTGATATTACCGAGGACTAAATGCGTTGAGTAAGCAATGAAGCTTGAAAGCCCAATGATAAAAAGAGAGAGGGAAAGAATCGCAACCGTTGCGAATGAAAGCCATCCATTTCGACGGACATTGGTCAAGCCTTCATGAAAAGTTCGCCACAATTTGAGTGTTTTCATAGCGTTAGATATTTTTTGGAGAAGCTGATTTTGAGACGTTCTGCGGAACCGAAACACGCTCAGCTGTGTATTTGCCATGCGCTTCATCGCTTACTATTCGCCCCTGTTCAAGCGTGATAACACGCCGGCCAAGAGTATCTACGATGCTCTTGTTGTGCGTAGCAAGGAGAATGGTTGTGCCAAAGGAATGAATCTCAAGAAGCAACTTGACGATTTCTTGAGTCGAAACCGGGTCAAGATTGCCGGTTGGTTCATCCGCGACAATCACTTTTGGACGATGAATTAGTGCTCGGGCAAGCGAGACGCGCTGCTGTTCGCCGCCAGAAAGTTCGCGTGGGTATTGCCCCGCCTTATCGCTCAAACCGACGATTTCAAGAATCTCAGGTACTTCACGATGAATTTCTTCGGTCTCTCGGCCATCAACCTCGAGAGCATAGGCGATATTTTCAAAAGCAGTGCGATTCGGGAGAAGTTTGAAATCCTGAAAAACTGTCCCAATATTGCGACGAAAAAATGGAAGGTGCTTACGATTGATGCCACTGATTGGACGGCCGTTGAAATACACCTCTCCTTCTGAGGGAATTTCTTCAGCGTAGATAAGTTTGAGAATGGTGGATTTGCCAGCACCACTCACGCCGACCAATGAAACAAATTCGCCTGGCAAGAGAGAAAAAGTAATATCCCTGAGAACCTGCTGTTCGCGAGAAAATTGCTTTGAGACGTGCTCAAAATGGATAACCGGGACAATATTCGACATATTTGTTTTTGATGAATACCTGGTTCTTCTATTTTCGCTTACTTTCGCAAGGCGCGCAAGTTGGACTCGATAAATAGATCGATGTGTCCGTTCAAAACTCCGGCGGTGTCACTGGTTTCGACTTCACTCCGATGGTCTTTGACAAGTGTATATGGATGGAGAACATATGAGCGTATTTGATTCCCCCACTCAGCGCTCTTTACCTCGCCTCTCAGTTTCTGTCGTTCGATAACTTGCTTCTCTATCTCTTGTTGCGCCAGTTTTCCCCGAAGCATCTTCATGGCTTCTTCGCGATTTTGAAGTTGTGACCGCTCACTCTGGCATGCAGCCACTAAGCCACTTGGAATATGGGTAATTCGAACGGCACTCTCAGTTTTGTTAACATTTTGTCCTCCGGCGCCTGAAGAGCGATAAGTATCGATACGCAAATCATCGGGACGGATTGCCAGCGCTGCGTCATCTTCGATTACCGGCAGAACTTCCACGGACGCAAAAGAGGTTTGTCGCAAACTATTCGCATTAAATGGCGACAAGCGAACCAAGCGATGAATACCCGCTTCAAGTGACAAATACCCGTAGACATATTCCCCGGATATTTCAATCGTCGCGCTTTTGATGCCCGCTTCACCTCCTCGATTTTCATCCAATATTTTGGTTTTCCATCCGCGATTTTCAGCGAAGCGTAAATACATTCGAAGAAGCATCTCTGCCCAGTCCTGTGCATCGACACCGCCTGCTCCACTACGAATGGTAAGTAGCACATCATGCGTGTCGTAGGTGCCAGAGAGTAACGCCAAAAATTCCCACTTGGCAAATGTCTCCTCAAATCCAGCGATCGACTGCTCAACTTCGAGCGTTTCAGTGTCCGAGAGACCCAGAGCAATCAAATCAGCCGTGTCGTTTATGTCTCTCTCCAAAGCAAAAAACTTCGCGTGCTCCCCCTTGAGGCGCTCGAGTTCTTTCATAATGCCACCGGCACGCTTGGGGTTATCCCAAAAACCGGGCTGTTCGCTCTCAGAAGTCAGTTCATTAATTCTTTTGTCTTTCGAGGCAAAGTCAAAGATATTCCTGCAAACGCAGGAGTTTTTGACGAAGAAGGGTCAGTGTTTCAAGAGATGATTCCATAGAAGTGACTCGATTATAGCGGAAATACCAGTATGTTTCAAGACACCAACCAGCAATATACAAGGAGATCGACCAAGGATGCTTGAAAAAAAGTGATGATTCGGATATACTCCTTTTGTTCTGGGAAGAGGCCAAGATAGCTCAGTTGGCAGAGCAATGCACTTCCGCCGCGGCGGATAAACTCCACACATCAGACCAACAATTTAATAGAGGTACATAAAAAATGCCAAGATAGCTCAGTTGGTAGAGCAATGCACTCGTAACGCATAGGTCCCGGGTTCAAATCCCGGTCTTGGCTCAACATAAAAGTAAAAAACAGCCATTTCAAACATGCTGTTTTTTATTTCCAATTTTTTATCATTGTGAACTTCCAAGCTCTTCATCAAGAGCTTTTTTGAGGGTGTCATATTCAGCTGCACCCGAAAAAAAGCGATTCCCAATGAAGATAGCCGGAGTAGCAGTCAGGCCAAGTGACCGTGCCTCCGAAGCCTCAATCGTCACTTGTTCTTCATATCGATTCTGATCAAGACAATCGGCAAAAGGTTTCCAGTTGAGTTTGGCCATCCAAGAAATATTTTTGAGTTCCTGTTTGGTGTTTGCGTGCTGTTCAAGGTCATGTTGCTTACTGAAGAGAGTATTTGCATAATCAAAGTATTTCCCCTGTTCGTGAGCACACAAAGCAGCCGAAGCAAGAAGTGGTGCTTTGGGATGCGTATCCAGAGGAAGAGCCTTAAAGACAAAGGCAACTCGATTGCCATATTCATCAAGCAGTTTTTTGATCTGATTTTTATGGAAGGTGCCACAAAAACTACACTGAAAATCAGAGTAAATAATCACCGCCAGTGAAGCCTCCCGATTTCCGAGGACAACGCTTTGGTCGGTTATGGATGGAATTTCAAGATATTTTCCTACAGGTAAACCCAGCTCTTCCATATTGAGCAGGTATTTTTTTCCTGATGATTGAAAAAGCGAGTGAGCTTGGGCAAAAAAATCGGTTTTTTCGATGGTGTTCGAGAAAAGAAGCGCGGGTAGTGACCGAAGCTCATGTTGATTGATAAGGTGCTGACCTTCATCGGAATTTTGAGATATCACCGACACGCTCAGCGTCGGAAGCACCCGTCGCAACCACACGAGCGCCTCGTCAGTATTACAAGCATTACAGTCCGGATCTGTCAGTAAAGTCATATCCACTCTTGGGTCTCGATAGGCTACCCAGGTTCGTCCACCCTGCTCAAGCACTTCGTGTTCACGCACCGCAGATTGGGAAAATCCTCTTCCAAGAACAAGTTGTCCGATATCGACAAAGAGGCTTCCAAGGAATAATCCACCAAGCAGAATAAGAAGAGCAAAAGAATTCTTGGATATCGTTTGGGTGGTCTGTACTTTTTTGAGTGGTATTTCCGTCATATGCTTTGATTGGTATCAATTCATCATTCCGAATCACGGCAGAGAGGCCCCGAAGCGTGTTGGGAGACAAACGCAAGTGATCCGCCCTCTTTGAGCGTTTTTTCCTGGAGCGCAACAAGACTCTCTGTGTGTCGCGCTTTGGCAGCATGGTAGTCATCATATCCCAGAGTCACGAAATGACTAAAAACCAGTTTTACGAGAATACCGAGTAGAATCGACCCAAAAAAAAGCCAGCCGACTGAGAACGGTGTCTTGTCTTCTATTGCCTCTGTGACAGCAGAACCTTGCTCTTGTGAAGCATCCTTTTCTTTTCTCTGTATCCAGGAAAGAAGACGACCTACTCGAGCTACCAAAAATCGTTGCATATATTTTCCACCCAAAAGGTAACCGGGTAATATTCAACTAAAGCGCCCTGATACTTCATGACTCGAAGTATCGAGAAACCCTAACACGCTCTTTTAAAAAATGCAATATTCCCCTAGAAATTCATCATCTCGTCAAGAGCAGCATCAAGCTCATCCAGAGGGCGTGTCCCGAGAGCTTCTTTTTTAACTGTCTTCTGTGTCAACGCCTGACGCACTCGAGTCACCGCGTTGGAAGGACCCATGTTGTGGAGCAGAGCACCATTTACGGCCACGTTCGGTCCAGACTTACAGAAACGAAAACAATTTTCAGAGGTAACTACTTCTACTGAATCGTCAGTAAAAGCCTTTTTAAGCGTGGTGGCGACTTCTTGGCTCCCCCTCTGGCAGCAGTTAACATTCATGCACACGCGAATTTGAGATTTCATAATTGAAGAGTAAGCCAATAATCCGTTTCGTTAGAGTAGTCAAAATCTTCATTTGAGGCAAATGGGTGCATCTTATCACAAGGAAATTGCTCTATACAAAATATCTGTTTGGGATATACTCAAAGTAGTTTTTAGACGCTTAAATGAACATCTATGAGTATTCAATTTGCTTGGACTCCCGATATGTCAGTCGGCGATGACAAACTCGACGATCAACACAAACACCTTCTCGAACAAGTAAATTCCCTCCTTGACGCTCTTACGGGCGGACAAAATAATCTTATTGTTATTGAACAAGTACTCAAATTCCTCGATCAGTACATCGATGAGCACTTTACTGACGAAGAACGCTACATGGAGGAACATCAATATCCGCTTCTTGCCGAACACCGAACTTTACATGTTCAATTTATCGAGCGTTACACGCACATGAAAGAGTGTATTTATACCTTTGAGTCAGTTGACGGGATGCTGATCGACCTCGAGGCTCATCTGGGTCGCTGGTGGATCGACCACATCGGAGGTGCCGACAAGGATTATGCCGTTTACATTCGCACTCACCACGCATAGATACACTCCTGAAATGAATTTAAATTCCTGCTCGCGATTGCGAGCAGGAATTTGTTTATCTGAGACTCATTGGATAGCGACATCATTTGACACCGAAATTCAGCATTTTTACATCTCTGATTTTTTCTCTTCGGTTTGAGTTTCAGATGGTGGGACGGGGGCTTGAATTCCCTGATCTTCAATTGTTTGAGAGGCGATTGCAACGACTCCTTCTGTGGTCGACTGATCTGGAACACCAGCCTTAGGAAAATTCTTCAACGCCATAGCCACAAGAAAAGCAGTGAAAAGCAGCGGGACTCGCGCGTGTGGAAAATCGCTCAACAGCATCACGAAAAAATCATACACCAATGGAACTGGGAGAAGATACATGCCAGCCTTATAGGCATGCTTGTAACTCAACGGATACCCCCTCTTCTTGGCTACGAACCAGACAATCGCTGCTCCAAAAAGGAGATACATCAAGTAACTCATCCAATAGGCGATATAGAAAAAGAGAGGAAGAAAACACATCCCGACAAGTAGTACTTTTTGAATGACAGAAGAGGCTTGAGAGATAAACTGCGTATATTTGGCTTTAGTCAGCAAAAAAGCCTCTGCTTTACCTTTCGCATTTCCGAGATCATAGATTTCCACTTTCCCCTCTCTCTGATTCCAGGCACCAATTGAATTTTTCCCAAGAATAAAATTAGTCTTCTTAGCAGCGAAATCCTCAAGAGAAATGCTTTTTGTTGTATCAATCACCAAGAGGTTTTCCAACCAATCATCATGGTATCCTTGCTTCCTCCAAGATGCTGGGAATGGAATAAGGAATGGTTCTTCGACATTGGTTGAGATATTTCCATTAACCATGTTTATCTCAAGCTCATCTGGGTACAGTCCAGCAATAATCTCAGTCTGATTATTCCATTCTTGTGATGTAATAGTCTTCGCAAACCAAAGAGCATTGGGAAGAGAAATGACTACTAAAGCCAGCGTAAAAACTAATATCGAAATGGAATAAAAGCGAAGCGCTCTTGCCTTAGTAAACTCGAGACTGGTGAAAAATTGCGGGCGCTGAATAACATTTCGAATTGATTGAAAAATTTCCATAACTTAAAAACATGACAATTAAAAAGTAATCTCGCTCATATTTTAGCAAATTATCTCCCTTGTGTCTTTATTGATACCGATAACCTCAGTTCGCAGTCCGTTTATGAACAACAAAATAGGGTAACAAAAAAGTCCCTACACGAAGGACTTTTTTGCCTCGAAAAATCAAGAATGTCTTAAAAGAATGTCACGGAAAAAGTGAGGCCCCCGATGCCAACCATGACAAGAATCGGCAAGAGAAATTTCCACGACTGTCGCACTCCCAATCGGTACAGTATGACACCATACTTGGCTGTTATACTCCCCAGAAGGGCTAGGAGAATGCCAACACCCATCACAGTATCATTTATCTCATTGTATTTGAACGCCTCCCCAATCGAAGCCAAGGCCGCTGCAGAGCTAATGAGTGATGAAAGAAAAGTAGCAATTATCAACCAAGCATGTCCAAGATAGAAGCGGACAAACACCATGAGAATCATCACGACCGAAAAGACCGCAGAAAATTTTGTGATGAATTTGAAAGGGAGAGGGCGATCCGTGAAACGTACTTCCTCGGTCTGTGTAGACTTGGAAAAATTCACGAGTGTCAACACAACCATCACCAAGAAGATAGAGACTATTGGAAACAACATCTTTTGGAAGAATACATGCGGAACAATGGCAAACAAGATCAGAATATCTTTAAAGAGTGACCCGGTGCTGGCCGCAAGATAGGCAAGATAAAGGTTTTCCTGACCATTTTTCTTTCCATTCGAACCACGCAGAAACAGAATAATCGTGGCCAAGGACGAAACCAGTCCCCCAAAAAAAGTAGCCAAAAGAAGCGCATTGCGTCCGCGAATATATTTCGTAATGAAATGAGCGATGAAACTCATAAAACTCACCATCAAAAGGACTTTCCAAAATGTAGCCACATTGACTGACTGAAAACTAAACACGTGTTGAGCAAAAGAGTACAATGGGACTTTGATAGCAGCATCCGATGGAATGAGCGGCGTAATGACCAAAGCAATAGCAATAAGGATGCTAAAGTCAAGAAGCTCATGTTTCTCAATCGTCGAGGCAAATTGGTGCCACTGATCTTTCAGCTCAAGAATAATGAGCATAATGAAGACAATGGTTGCCATGAGCCAAAATTCAACATGAAACACGCTGAGACTCGCAATCAGAAAAACGATTGGGAAAGAAAGAATAGTGGTAATACCAGCACGAGAAGTTGGACCTTCTTGATGAAGGGCTCCGAGTGATTCAAACACAAAAACAACCACACCAAGTACCATCACCCCCGAAAAAGCCACTGGCCAGATATACGAATTGTATGCCTGCAAATAGCTCGCGATAAAAGCCAAAAGTGCTATAAGCGTAAAATCACGTATTCCGAGATGCTTTTGACCAGCTGCCCGATTTGACTGTCGTTCGGTACCAATGAGTAACCCCGTCGACAGAGCCATAAGCAGCTGCCACCCAATACCGAGAAGATGATGATCCATAAAACTTATCCAACACTTAGAAAATAAATACCTTCCTTAACTCAAAAGGAAGGTGCGCCCAGAGCATAGGAAATCGCTCAATCCCATACTTTGCGCCGTTCGAAAACATAGTATACTTTCTACCACTCATACGAGAGAAAGTCAAATACCAGCACACAATATATCGAACTCCGCGCCAATTGACTTTTACTCGCTCTGTCAGTACTCTGTATGGGCAGTACCTTTTCAAACCCCAAATAATCAGGAGAAGCTCATGCTCTCAGATTTTGATAATTGGCTCATCGACCATTGTTTTCAGCCAGCCTGTGACGCAATCAGATGATCCACTGGATGGTCGAAAGGAATACCGACAGCGATTGCGCTCGTGGTCGCCATCATCGGCCTCGTTCCACTCGCGATAACCTCATTCATTTGTGGTTTTGTCCTCTCACCTGGCTTCTTCATTCTGGCAGGCGTCATGCTCCTCTGGATCATCGAAAATACTCGCCAGGTGTACTCCCTGTTTGTAGCGGAGTCACAACAATACCAGCGCACCGACGCTTTGAACGGAACCAGATTGGCAGGCATGAAAGGCCGAGTACAGTCGATCATTCTCTCGCTGGCCACAGTACCACTTTTGCTCCCTGGTTTTAGCGATCCAGATACGGACGCGCAGATCGTCTCACTCTCCTACCTGATTGGATGCATCGCAAATATTTGTGCAGGCTATTTCAAAGCATGCACCGACATGCCACCACCGAACCAAACCGCGTGGCGATCACTGTTCCAAAAATGTTTTACGTCGTCCAGTTTCAATCGAGCGTGACATCCCATTCATCGGTTGCAGGATATTGCGATAGCAACCAACAAACCACCCTCCGCCGGACTCGCCCTCCGGCGCTCTTTTTTATCCTCGAGATTTTTTCAGAAAACAAAAAGGGCTTAAAAACTGTAGTACAGCCTTAAGCACCTTAAAGTCGAAACTTGCACCTGCCAATTCACCCTGCGGGCTGGCGTCATGCGGCTCGATACATGAGCTGCGTGCCAACTGCTCGCTTATTCGAGCTGGTATCGCAATCGAGATACCACACGCACTCCGTGTCATCCCGGACATCGGCCAAGCGTAGCGTCACTGCCACGACAGCTTCATTGTTCTCCACATAGCATACTGCCCCTCGGCTACGCATGAGAGACAGAAGATCTGGTGAGTCGAGCAATGCCACAAGCAATGCAACAAATTGCTCAAATCGGAAAGCATAGCATTCCGGTAGCGACTCTCGAATCTTCACATCATCCCACCACTGCACCAACGCGTGATCCCCGAACGTACACGGAAGTTGGAGCTCTTCCGGCGACCCGTACACATCATAAAAAGCTATCCAAAATCCTTCCGAGATACAGATTTGTTCATCCGCATCTCGTAGGGCCTGCCATGCGGCATGAATCCCTCGGGGCACCGTCAGCATTCGATTCCTCAAGTTTCCCTGATATGCCCCCGCATAACAATTCGGAAATACAGTTGGCTCCGGACAATGAATCGCATAGAGACTTGCCAATCGCTCCTGCTCCTGAATATTGAGCATGTTATCCACCTTTTTCCAAAGAACTCTCCCCTCCTATGCCGGGGAAATAAGCAGTTTACGCGAGTATTCTGCGCAAAGTACCCTCATCATACTCTTGACATCCCACTTGTCAAGTGGTCAGACTCAACCAATCATAATCCGACGGCCGTCGGATTATGATTGGTTTTTCAGGGTAATATGCACCCATCAGAATTGCTCATCGCCGTACAATCTTTTGATATTGGCCAAAAGTTCATCTGTCTCTTTCCGCACTTCCGGATCATTTGAAATCAACCTGGCTGTTCGGAGCATTCTTTCTGATTCTTCTCGATCTTCCTTATCGTAAAGCCCATCCTCAAGAGATTCACGCACTCGATCAATGAGCATCATGGCAGATTCTATTCCCATCTCTTTAGCAGGAGTTTTCATCGTTGGATTTTCATGAGATACCTTTGGAGATTCATTCATACATAAGAATTTAAAATATTCAAGAGGAAAGCTCTTACCGAAACCCATTCAACTACTCAATAAATATATCATGGCACCAATCCATAACAATCCGCACTATTTTCATCTATCATTTTAACCCTATCATAATCTGACGACCGTCGGATTATGATTGTTTTTTTTGTGGAAGGTACTCGAGTTTTTTGCTTGACCGATTTCCTGCTCTTATTCTCTTAATTCTGTCTTTGTCATTCCCGCAAAGGCGGGAATCCAGATACCACCAGTCTTTATTTTCTTGATAGAGAAAGCATCTAGAACAGGACTCCAGATAATCATGCTTCATCTTATTGGCATATTACCATTTTCGGATGAAACGCCTCGAAGAAGAGATGATTTGAAAGATGAGAAAGCCACCGATAATTTTCCAGAGCATCCAGAAAAATGTGAGCCAAAATGAAGATATATATCGCAATCCAATATCATCCAACTTCAAATTCAACGGACTAAGCACATGAAGGAAGAATAATCCAAAAGAAGAACAATCAAAATTAGACCAGAAATGCTCCCCTTGATAACAAGATGGACACAGATTTCCTAACCAGAAAAAAATCAAGGAGAATATAAATCCCAACAGGAGATACCAGCCAACAGCCCAGTGCCAATTTTGTCCAAAATAAGAACTCAGGTGTGATATTCCGAGTATGAATCGGTCATGCCAAAAAGTTCGCCCTTTCAATTGTAAATACCTCCTATACGCAATCATTTCAGCGGCATGAAAGTCACCCGCGGTGATACTGTCGCCCTTGCCACTAAAAAATGTTTTCATCTCGCAGAAGAATTGACGTGCCGCGGGTATGCCATTTATCTCTTTTTTCTCCTTGAAACGTGACGGGCAAAAACCACGATAGGTAATCAGATTCGGATTCCAGAGGGTTGCGGTCGATTCTAGTGGAAATGAGAGCGATGCGTTCTCAGAAAACTGAATTTTGGTTTCGGAAAAATCACAAGTGTCACAAAGAAAACGTTCAATCCTTTGATATATGCCAATGGCCTCTATGTGATTCAATGAGTAGAGTTTTAAACCTGCGGCATCAGGATTAGTTCTTTCGATTTTACACGAGTCAGAGTCAGACTGTATTCCGTAGAACACGCCCATGCGTTGCATATCGAGCTGCACCACTTCCGAGCCTTTCTGTATCTCGATTGTATAAGCACCAGCCACCTCGAGTGACTTTATCTTACCAGATATAACAGACACAGACTCACGGGCTGATAGAATCCACTTGGCCTCATAGTTTTCAGTTACACCAATAATGATGGTTCTGTCAGAAGAAGTAACTTTGACATTTCGAGCAGCGATATATCCGTCGGAATCCAAGGAGAACCACCCCTCTTTTAAGCCCTCAATTTCATATTTAAATTTTCCTCCATTTTTCAACCATACAAATGCAAAAACGTCTGACTCTCGTACACTGCAATTTTCCAAACGAAATGATGCTCCTCGAAAATCCAAGTCTAAGCCCGGGTAAGTATTTTTGATATCGCAATTCTGGATTGTAATCGAAAAAGAAGAATCTTCCTTTGCAAGATCTATTTTACTCCCTACAGGAGACATCCCAAAAAATCCGTAGAATGCATCATGTGACAATCCTGTAAATTTAATATCATCAGCACTGTTTGAAACTTCAAGCCTACTGCCATCAAATTTTAGTTCACAATTGAGAAAATGAATGCTCGTGAGTCCGTTTTCTTCATGTTTAGCATGTATCGTTGGTTGCTTATGCTCGTCGTTCATACATATATATGGGGAAAACGGAAGAGAATATCTCTTCCGTTTTTCTTCCTGCCATTTCAATTTCATTATTTCTTCTCCTCGCCTGGCTTCTCCTCAGGGGCCGGTTCGGTTTCGGCGTCCTTAGGAGTTTCTGCTGCTGGCTCACCTTCAGCTTTTGGCTCAGCGCTTTCAGCTGGCTTCTCGGCAGCGGCTGCGGCGGCGTAGAGCTTCTCGCCAATTTTCTGTGCGGCCTGTGAGAGAGTTTCGCTCGCTT
>CAZDRG010000015.1:0-16715 GCA_964508015.1 uncultured Bdellovibrionales bacterium | reverse complement strand
TTTTCATACTGACACTCTACACCAGAGTGTCCTAATTCAGAACGGAATGAACGATGATTTCGTTTAGGTGATCGTAGCCGGGCATTTTTTGGTAGTATCTTGACATTTTTTTTGGAGATTACATCATGGACATGAGTCGTGTATCAGCGATGGGCAATGAAGAATTCGTGAGAGAGGTTGCTGCTGTGGTCTCCGAGGGCAAGGTCTTGAGAGCCCAGGATCAGCTTGCGATTGTCGGGCCGGCCGGAGATTTCGAGAAGGATGACACTCTGCCAAAGGGAGATGGTTACCTCGCTACTGAAGAGGAACAAAAGCTCAGAGAAGTGGGTTTCGTATTCTTGGACTCGGTGCAGGGCAATCCATTTCTGCAACATGCGCGATTCCCTCCAGGCTGGAAAAAGATGGCGGGCACTGATCCAAGGTACTTCTGGCTTGTGGATGGCGCTGGCCAAGTGCGAGCTCGCTTGTTCTTAAGCCGCCTCGATTCCTGCGACCCGGATGTCGAGATTCGAGTCATCGACGAGTAACACTCGTCATACTCGAAGCAAAAAGGCCAAAGCTCTTCGTAGCCTTGGCCTTTTTCATTTCTTTGTTACGTCTCTAACTCTTTTGCCTGTCACCCCCGCTCTGCGCTTCGCAAGTAAACGCTTCTGACTTTGTATTTTTGGCCTAATAGACCCTTGATACTGAGTCCTCCGTCGGAGATGGACACGTTGACCCCGCATTTTACCTAACGGTAGTGCAGGGTTTTCATTTTCTTTTCACTTCTTATCGAAGAATCATTACTTGACAGAAATAGCGAAAGGAGCTATAATAGATAATCAAGAACGTAATTGGTGAGTATAAATAGT
The DNA here is from genome assembly GCA_964508015.1 of uncultured Bdellovibrionales bacterium. Taxonomy (GTDB): domain Bacteria; phylum Patescibacteriota; class Minisyncoccia; order Moranbacterales; family UBA1568; genus JAGOSP01. The sequence goes on along the minus strand of CAZDRG010000015.1, from coordinate 15,864 downwards.
TTCAGATTTCTGCCCGAGGGTCCGAGGGAGGAACCCTCCTACTTCCCAAGGCTTAATTGTACGAAAGACGGCTTGCCGTCCGACATACGCCTTCCGGGCGGAAATCCGAGTCTATTTATCAGCTGTCCCGAGAAGGGCAGTTTTTTTGTTTGTGAGAAAGGGAATTATTCAGGGACGTTTTTGGGATTGAGGGTGTTGTCTGTAATAAGTTTGGGTAGAGTCGAAAAAAGAGTTTCGAGGAGCTGACGTTCGGCAACGGGAAAGGAATCGAGTACGTAATCATGAGTCGATTGAAGAGGCAGAGTTGTTGTATGAGGTTGCGGGGCGAACGATGGCCGGCCAATCCCGAGACGGATACGGAAAAAATCTTGAGTGCCCAGTTGATCAATAATATTTTGAACACCATTGTGTCCGGCAGCACGAGAAGAGAATGTGGTTTTCAGTGCTCCAGGAGCGATATCGAGATCATCGTGGATCACGACCATATCACTCTGGGTCATTTTGTAATACTGCAAAAGTAAACGGACGGCAGTGCCTGATTGATTCATGAAGGTGGTTGGTTTGACGAGGAGATACTTGTCTCCGTGGACTGTGCCGACGGATATCTCTGCGTGAAAGCGGCTCTCCATATGGAATTTCTCAAAACCGAAGTGTTCACAGAGAAAATGAAGCGCCAAAAAGCCTGCATTATGTCTTGTCTGTAGATATTGTTTGCCGGGATTTCCGAGACCGATGATGAGTTTCATAATCAAAGAGTATTCATTTTTGCCTTTTATAGGGGAAGATGTTTCAGTATGTGTGAAAGAGAGGTGTGTTGTTCGTGAATACTAAGGTGTTCAGTGCTTTTTCTTTTTCTTCGGTGGTTCTTGAGGAGGAAGTACCTCGCCATTTATTTCTTCGGGTGCGATACCTGTTTCTCCAAGAAAGGCACTCTCTTCCATGTCTTCCCCGATCGTCAGAACAAAATCAGTTTTTGTATCGAAACGAGCACCCGAGAGTGACGATGCGACGACTTTTTCAAGATTGAAACGAGAGAGCAGAGCATTATAGCTGTAGATTTTTTGCCCCGCGGTCCTCTCTGATATGGTACTTTGTTTCGGAGTATCTTCCAAACGGGTATCACTTATTGATACTTGCTCAAATCCGAGCTCATCCGTGAGAAATTGTTTCAAGGTGCGAGCGAAATCACTTTGATTCGGTGCACTCAGGATGAGAAGTGATGGTTGTTCATTCGTGACTCGCTCGCGCTCTTTTTTGAGGCTTTCCAGAGAGAAAATATTTTGTGCCAGCACTTGTATTTCTTTCCAATTTCCCGTACGTGGCAAGAGAACAAAGGCATTGCCACTCGGCGTGGGGATATGCGAGACTCGAAGGAGACTTTCTTTTTTCCAGGCATCAATAACGACAGTAGTGATATTTTTGGTGTCCAATGTACGAATAAGCGAGAGGAAGCTTTCTATTTCATCTGGAGTGAGATCAGTTTTGATACTTTCTCCAAGTACATCAAGAAGGCGCGAAAGTGTAAAAATATTGAGAAATGTCCCTGTAGAGAAGGCTTTATCACGTACGGCTTGCATGACTTGTTGCTGGCGCTTGGCCCGACCGAAGTCACCTTCGGGATCGGCATGACGCTCACGGACATACTTTAGAGTCGTAGTGCCATCAAGTTTTTGCCATCCCTTCTTAATTTCAAATGTTTCGTAACTGTAATTTTTCCCCGGGTAACGAGTATCAAGGAGATCGCGGGGGACATCGACCGAAACACCGCCAAGGGCATCAATTATTTTTTCAAATCCATCAAAATCAACGATAAGAGAATAATGAACAGGCTCACCGGAAATTTTTTCGATGGTATCTCGGAGGAGAGAGACACCATCTTGGGTATTGAGACCAATCTGATAGATGGCATTGATTTTCGTATAGTTTTCGCCTTGACCAATTGGGGCGTAGAGATCGCGCGGAAATGAGAGGAGTGCAACTTGGTGGGTTTTGGTGTTAATGCTTGCGAGCATAATCGTGTCAGTGAGATTTTTCCCCGGGTAGTGTTCGCCAGCTCGTCCGAGAAGAAGAATATTGATACGATTTTCATCGGTTTGCTTGAGAGGGACACGTTGAGAAAAAAATGTTCGTGCAGCATCGGTTATTTCAAGGAAGAAGGAACTGTCCGTTGAGCTTTCAAAAGAAATGGTCCTGCTGAGATGGGCCACTTTGGCGAAAAGAAACAAGCCCCAGAGAAGAAAGATTGCTCCGAGAAGAATGCTTATTCGGAACAGTATTTTTTTGTATGTCCATTGGTGAGAGGATGATACGCGAGACTTTCGCCGAACCGATGGCTCTTTTGTTGGGGAAAGGAAAACTGGCTCTGAACCAAGATCAAGCGAATGCGCCATGGGAATAATGACTGATTTCTGTGAGTGAGGAGAAGCTTTCTTCTTAGAGTTGAGACTGTCCATTTTTTGGGTGTTTTGGCTTTTTAGAGGGAATATTATTGCCTTGCATTTAGGCAAAAAATCTGTTACAATATGAGTGTTTTCTTTTCTATTTATTTTGAATGAGAAGCGGCATCTGAGTAAGCTATTTTTGTATGAGCATGTTTTCGAAAACTCCACCGAGTGAGAATGAATTTGAGGAAAATCTGACCACAAAACAACTCATTTTTGAGTTAGTCAAGGTTATTCTTCTCGCACTTGTTATCATTATACCGGTCAGAGCCTTTCTCTTCCAGCCCTTTTTTGTTTCGGGGCAAAGCATGGAACCGAATTTTGATGATGGCCAGTATTTGGTCATCAGTGAGCTTGGATATAAGACGACGGATAGTCTCATGGGGATTCCTTTCGGTTTTGTGATTCGTCCGTTTAAAGATTTACATCGAGAGGACGTGACGGTGTTTGAGTTCTCAAAGAATCCAGAGACTTATTTTATCAAGCGTGTTATCGGTTTACCCGGAGAATCAATTGAGATCAAACGCGGACGAGTTGTGATTTACAATACAGAGAATCCAGAGGGAATGTTTTTGGATGAAAGTGGTTATTTATCTCAGGAGGCACTTGCGAGTCTCAATGATATGCCAAAGGTACCTCTTGGAGAAAACGAGTATTTTCTGATGGGAGACAATCGTGGACATAGTCATGATTCGCGTGTTATTGGGCCAGTAAAGCGTGAAAAAATCACCGGAAGAGTCATGTTACGAGCCTGGCCGCTCAGTACGTTCAAGCTTTTTTAAATCAGGTATTCTCTGCGCGAGATGAAAAGACACCAAAATACATCGAGGAAACGTTTTGAAGAAAATAGATGATGGTTGGGTTTATAAACCGGAGATAAATGAAGAATTATGACAAAGACGACTGCAAAGCCAACCGAAAAAATAGCACCAGTCTCGAAGTCGGTTAAAAAGGGGTCAGAAAAACCCGCCAAAAGTGAGGAAGAAATTCTCCTTCAATCCCTACGAGGCATGCGAGACATTTTGCCGGATGAACAGCCGTATTGGGAGCGGGTACGCCGCGTGCTGACGCATGCGCAACAAGAATATGGTTTTCAGCGTATCGATTTGCCCATGGTTGAGTTTTCTCATTTATATCTCCGTACCATCGGAGAAGGTACAGATATCGTTGACAAGGAAATCTACGCATTCACGACGCGCGGCGGAGATAAAGTAGCGCTTCGTCCAGAGATGACCGCTGGCCTCTGTCGAGCCTATATTCAACATGGCATGGCCGTGCTTGCAAAACCGGTGAAACTCTTTTCTATGGGGTCTCTGTTTCGGTATGATCGTCCTCAAGAAGGTCGGTATCGCGAGCATACCCAAGCAAATTTTGACATGTTTGGGGAAGAGGATCCTATTTTGGATGCGCAGGCGCTGCAACTCGCGTATCGAGTGATTCGTGAGCTTGGGCTTAAGCATATTGAGTTCCAGGTCAATAGCATCGGGACTCCAGAATCAAGAAAAGACTATGAGAAGGCGCTTTTGCGTTATTTGGAATCGCAGAAACATCGGCTTTGTCTGAATTGTCGGGAGCGCTTTGTGACGAGTCCGATGCGGATTCTTGATTGCAAGGAAGATAAATGTATTCAATTGACCACACACGCGCCTCAGTCGCTTGATTATCTGGATCAAGAATCACGAGATCATTTTAAGCGATTGCTTGAATATTTAGATGAGCTCGAATTGCCGTACGTCATTAACTCGCGTTTGGTGCGTGGACTTGATTATTATACGCGCACGGTTTTTGAGGTCTGGTCAAGTGACAAAGAAGGGAAAAAATATTCACTTGGTGGAGGAGGAAGATATGATCGCCTCATTCAGATGCTTGGAGGGGAATCTACACCGGCTATTGGTTTTGGACTGGGAGTTGATCGTATTGTTCTCGAGATGAAGCGCATGCAGGTGAAGCCGTACGAGATGCCAAAGCCAAAAGTATTTCTTGCGCAACTGGGTGATTTAGCAAAAAAGAAAAGTTTACGAATTTTTGCAGATTTGGAGAAAAGCGGAGTATTGCTTGCGGAAAGTTTTGGAAGAGGGAGTTTGAAATCACAGATGCGGGTGGCGAATCGTATTGGGGCTGAGGTCACGGTGATCATCGGTCAAAAAGAAGCGCTCGATGAAACGGCTATCGTCAAGGATATGATTTCAGGAACACAGGAAACAGTGACACAAGAACGTTTGGTAGACGCAGTCAAGAAAATTCTCAAAGCGAATCAGGTGTTGATCCAAAACTAAAGAGAGACGTGGGTTTATGGAGACCATATTTTCGAAAATTATCAGAAAAGAAATCCCCGCGGATATTCTCTATGAGGATGAAGTAGCGATTGCTTTCAAAGACGTCCATCCAATAGCGCCAGTACACATTTTGATTATTCCGAAAAAGCCGATTGTAAGTATCTCTACCATGGAGGATGAAGATGCTTCTCTTGTGGGGCACATGTTCTTGGTGGCACGTGATTTGGCGAAAAACTTGAATATTTCCGATAAAGGGTATAAGCTGCTTATCCGGGTTGGAAGGGACGGCGGACAGGAGATTGGGCATTTGCACCTCCACTTAGTGGGAGGCGCGCGTTTATCAGAGGATATTCATCCAGTAAAAAGTTAGCGTGGCATTCAGTGGCGTCGGAGTGTACCTGTCGTATCGTGAAGAGAAGATTCGCGAGTCGACAAGTGCTTTCCGGATTCTGTCTGGACTGCTCTCTAGAGAAAGGAGGTTGGAAATATGATACAAGTGAAACGAAAGGAACGAGAAACAGCTGAAGGTCTTATCCGGCGTTTTTCTCGCCGTGTTCAACAAAGCGGTGTTCTCCGTCGCGTTCGAAAGCTCCGTTTTCGTCAGGGAGAAAAAAGCAAAGATGACCGACGAAGCGAAGCTCTCTACAAAGTGAAGATACGCAAGGAAATCGATCGCCTGAAAAAAATGGGCAAATTCGACGAAAATGCACTGCAAGAGATCAAGAAACGCCTGAACTCTTAAGTGAGAACGGTGTTGATGAGAAAGAGAATTGTCCGGGGTGTGGTCATCAGGCCAGAAGGCCTCGGACTTTTTTCTTTCGAACCCCTGTGATTTTTTTTGATATTTTTAAATACAAATGACGTATGGGATTGATAGCCGTATTTCAAGATGAGTTGAAAGCAGCCATGAAGAATGGGAATACACAGCGACGTGACACCATTCGTTTTCTTCAAAGTGTTCTCAAGAATACCGCGATTGATCTCCGGAAGCCAGTGGCTGAGATGACGGATGAAGAAGCGCAGACAGTGATAAAAAAATTGGTGAAACAGAGAAGAGAGAGTATTGCACAGTATCGAGCCGGAGCACGAGAAGACTTGGTCGAACAAGAAGAGAAGGAGTTACAAATTTTATCTGAATTTCTGCCAGAAGAGATAGGAGAGGAAGAGATACAGAAAATAGTTTCTGAAGCATTAGGAGAATGTGGGGCAGTATCACACAAAGATTTAGGGAAGGCGATGGGTTTCGTCATGAAAAAAGTAGCTGGTCGGGCGTCGGGAGATAAGGTGAGACAAATAGTCACCGCGCTTTTACCCGTGGAAAAAAACTGAACTGCATCCCTGGTTGATTGGGATGAGAACGAAAAGATGGTAGTATAACGACAACTGAAGCATATGTATTGTGTATGAATTTTGACTCACTCTTTGCATGGTGGGAAATGATCCTCAGGGCAGGAAAAATTCTTTAGAAAAAATACAGAGTCGTTTCTAAAAAAATATCTATGAAAATACGGATTTTATTGAGGAGCGTTCGTCACGCAGTGAGGGGAATTGCTTTTGCCTTGGTTCGAGAACGAAATTTTCAGATTGAGTGTGGTATTGCTATAGGAGTGCTTCTGTTCGCTCTTTTCCTTCCGTTACTTCCTTCAGAGTGGGCCATTTTGTTACTTGTGATTGGCTGGGTATTGACTCTGGAACTTTTCAATACAGTTATCGAGCGCATTCTTGATATCGTGAAGCCGAATGTGCATCCATATGTACGTGTTGTGAAAGATATGGCGGCTGGAGCAGTGTTGATTGCATCGGTTCTCGCTGTGTTGATTGGAATCTTTATTTTCTTACCCCACTTGATTGGATGAGATTATGCAAGTATGTGGATATGGGTTATAATTTTACATGCTGCCAAGGGTGGTAGATTTTTTCTGGTTTTTCCCAAGATTTTTTCAAATACAAAATAGAGAGCGAGATCATTATGTCGAAAAGTCGTCTTCTTGTTGGTTTAGACATCGGATCGGCAAATATCCGAGTAGTTATTGCCGAAGAGGCATCGGAGAATGCCGTTTTGCGCGTGATTGGGGTAGGTGAAACTCAGTCTCTCGGTGTTCGTCGTGGAGCGATAGTAGATACCGAGGCGGTAGCCAAAGCCTGCCATATCGCGCTGGAGCACGCGGAACGTATGTCTGGACGTGTCTCTGAGAGTGTCTTTGTTTCTCTCTCGGGTGCGGATATTCTTTGCCAAGAAGCGAATGGAGTAGTGGCGGTAAGCCGACCAGATGGAGAGGTTGGAGAAGATGACGTCGCTCGTTGCTTGGGTGAAGTTGAAGCTCGATTGTCTCTTCCTTTGAATCGTGAAGTGATACATGCACTTCCTAAGAGTTATCGTTTGGATGATCAAAAGGATATTAAAGATCCTGTTGGTATGCGAGGAGTTCGACTTGAAGCGACTGCTTTGGTGGTGACAGGGAGCACTGCTCAGCAGAAAAATGTCGGACGAGCGTTAGAGCAAGCTGGTGCAGAGGCGGAGTCCTCAATTGTTGAACCCTTGGCGGCCGCTGAAGCAGTCCTGCATCAGAAACAGAAAGAATTAGGTGTAGTACTCATTAATATCGGTGGGAGTACTACTTCGATCGCTGTATATGAAGATGGAAATTTGTTACATTTGGCTGTTCTCCCGGTGGGGAGCGGACATATTACGAATGATATTGCTATCGGCTTGCGTACTTCCGTTGATGTCGCGGAAGCTGTGAAACTTCAGTATGGAACAGCTGATCCTCGCGAAGTGGGAAAGCGAGAAGAAATTGACCTCGGTCTTTTTGATGCGAATGAAGAGGGAATGGTCTCGCGATATCATATTGCCGAGATTATTGAGGCACGTATGGAAGAAATATTCACTTTTGCGAATACCGAATTAAAATCCATCAGTCGTGATGGATTGCTTCCTGGTGGAGCTGTGTTGACTGGAGGAGGTGCTCTTTTGCCGGGAACAGTTGATTTGGCAAAAAGAATACTTCGTCTTCCGGCACAAATCGGTTATCCAAAGCCATTAGGGGGAATATTGGATCAGGTTGATGCTCCGCAGTTCGCGACTGTTGTCGGACTGGTGCTTTTGGCAGAAGAGAGTATACTGGGAAAGCAAGGGAAATTGCGTGGATGGAAAACCGAGCGGGCAGTCCCTGACTGGATACGACAAACTCTCGAAAGAACACAAAAATTTGCCAAACGTTTTCTTCCTTAGTTTGAGGTATACTAGAGATGATTTCCTTGCTGGGGCTTACGGTGTTCTCATAAAAATCAAAAATCAAAAAACGAAAATAAAAAGCGTTCCTTGGGTGGAGAAGACTACTTGATGATTTTTTCTATCATGTGATAGAGTAAAGTCTCTGGTGAGTGTTCCCCGCTGGGGCGTTTTTTTGCGTAAGAATGATACAATAATACTTTTTTCTTGAGTACAGAGAATTATGGCAGAGATTAAGCCCGATTTAGAGACTTTTGCAAAGATAAAGGTGGTTGGTGTTGGCGGTTCTGGTGGAAACGCTATTACACGCATGATTGATGCCAAAATCCGTGGTGTTGAATTTGTCGCAATCAATACTGACGCCCAAGCCCTGCATCACTCGAAGGCGCAAGAAAAGATTCATATCGGGAAAAATCTCACCAAAGGTTTGGGCGCTGGAATGAATCCCGAGATTGGACGACAAGCCGCAGAGGAAAATCGAGATGAGATACAGGAGGTTTTGAAGGGTGCGGATATGGTTTTTGTCACCTGTGGGCTGGGTGGTGGCACTGGGTCTGGTGCTGCCCCTATTGTTGCGGAGACGGCGAAAGAGCTTGGAGCATTGACCGTCGGCGTGGTGACTCGTCCGTTCTCGTTTGAAGGCTCACAGCGACGTTCTATCGCTGATGAAGCTCTCGCGAATTTACGTGAACGCGTAGATACTATTATTACTATTCCCAATGACAAGTTGTTGTCGATTATTGATCGAAAGATGACGCTTATCAATGCCTTTCGTATTGTTGATGATGTGTTACGACAGGGTGTACAAGGAATCTCAGACTTGATTACAAAAAAAGGTGAGGTGAACGTTGACTTCGCGGATGTGCGCGCGGTGATGCAGGATAGTGGAAGTGCGTTGATGGGCATCGGTATTGCTTCTGGAGAGAATCGAGCCGTCGAAGCAGCAAAAGCCGCCATCAATAGCCCTCTCCTTGAACTCTCCATTGATGGGGCAAAGGGAGTGCTTTTCAATATTTCTGGCTCGAATGATTTGACCATGCTTGAAGTCAACGAGGCTGCCAATGTGATTACTGAGAACATTGATCCGAACGCGAAGGTTATTTTTGGAACAGTTGTTGACGACCAGGTTCGTAAGGGGGAAATACAGGTGACAGTGGTGGCAACAGGTTTTGATGATGGTTCAAGTAAAGAGTCTCCTATTGGACTGGTAAATATGGTTCGTCAACCAGTAGCCAATAGACCTGCTTCTCGGTCACTTCCGAACAGAACAACTGACATTGAGGAAGAAGCTGAAGAAACAGATGATCTTGAATCAGAATTTGTTTTCACGACTCGACACATGGAGCCCTCCCCGATGATTATCGAAGAAAAAATACAGCCAAAACCAGTAGTACAACGACATGAAGCGAAGGAATTGGCCGAAGAAGACGATCTTGAAATCCCCGCTTTCATTCGAAGAAAAATGAAGAAATAAAGCGGAAAAAGCTCTCTTGTAATGAGCGTGATTGAAGATATGTTTGTAGCGATTCCGCTTGAATGAGTGCTGGAGCCAGACATAGAGTCTTCAATACAATAAGAAAGGAGGGGGCAATAAGCTCTCTCCTTTCTGGTACATGGAGAGGCATGTATAATGCCGAAGGAGGCAATGCAGTTTTGAGATTTTATTGATTGGATTTAAGCGAAGAGTATGCGGTGCCCATATTGTCATCATGATGAAACCAGAGTTTTGGATTCCCGTTTGACACAGGAAGGGAAGAGTGTACGCCGACGTCGTGAATGTGGACAATGTCAGACACGTTTTAGTACGTATGAAGAACCGGATTTTTATCGGGTAACCGTTATAAAAAAAGATGGACATCGAGAAATTTTTGATTGGATGAAATTGCGCATCGGGCTGGAGCGTGCCTTCGAGAAGCGGCCACTCTGTGATGAAAAAGTAGCGCATGTGCTTCGTGATGTGGAACGACTGATTCGTGATCGTGGGCTTAAAGATATTACGAGTCGTGAAATTGGTCGTTTGGCTATGGAACAATTACGTAATGTCGATGAAGTCGCATATATTCGTTTTGTGAGCGTTTATAAATCTTTTGGGAGCGCGCAGAGTTTTCGAAAGGCGGTTGAGAGTCTCGACGATGAGAAGTCATGAGACGTTTTTTCCTTTTGATTTCATCGGGAGTATTTTCTAGCGGAATTGCTCTCGGATCGTTTGCTGGTTGGAATGAGGATCGAGTCTGGGTTTTAGTATGCGGGGGAACAATCATCGCGTTTCTCCTTGTTTTTCGAAGAGAATATGTGATGTTTGCGGGTTGGCTTGGAGTTTGCCTTTTGACGGGGATGTTTTTGTCTGCCCACTCGGCTGGGCATTATCGAGCAATTGAAGAACAGAATAACGTACAGGGTACGGGGGTCGTACGCGGTGAGATGTCCATTGGCACTTTTGACGCTCGTTTGGTATTGAGTGCTTCTGATTGTGAAGAGAGGGCGTGTCCCAAAGAGAAGATTCTTTTTCGGACGAGTCAGTATGAGACTTTTACAGATGGGATGCGTGTTCGTTTTGGTCCTTGTGATTTGAAACGTCCTGAACAATTTGATCCGAAATTCGATTATCCGATGTATCTTGCGAAAGAAGACATCGGTTTTATTGCTACTCGATGTCCCATCACACGGATACCCGCTCGAAGCGACTGGTTTCGGAGTAAGCTTCACGAAACAAGGATATTTATTTCTTTAATGATTCGAGAACGAATACCAGAGCCAGAGGCAGGATTGGCTCGGGGGCTCATTCTTGGTGGGGGTGACGAGCTTCCAGAAGCCCTAGCTCATGATTTTCGTACGGTTGGTTTATCGCATATTGTGGCTGTTTCTGGATACAATATCTCAGTGCTTGCAGGGGCCTTTTTTCTGTTGGGTATCGGGTTAGGTTGGTATCGAAAGAGAGCTGTATGGATAGCCTTATTTGGGACAGTACTGTTTGTTTTTTTGGTGGGAGCTCCTGCTTCAGCAGTACGAGCAGCGTTGGTAGCCATCGCTGGATTCGGCGCGCTGTTAGTCTCGCGACCCATTCCAACTGTGTCTATCTTGTGTTTTGTCGCAGCATTGATGCTCTTCGAAAACCCTTTGTTGTTACGCTATGATATTGGTTTTCAGCTTTCGTTCTTGGCTACCTTTGCGATTCTTTTCTCTGCTCCATGGAGGAGTCGCTTTCGACAGACTTATTGGTTGGTTGGGAGTTTTATCGAGGCCTTCCTTATTACATTTTCAGTGCTACTTTTCGTGACTCCGCTGACGCTCATTTATTTTGGAAACCTCTCTCCGTATGCACTTTTGGCGAATGTTATAGCCCTTCCACTTGTTCCAATTTCCTTTCTTCTGTCGATTCTGGTGGTGTTATTTGGTTGGGTTCCTGGTATTGGGGCGCTACTAGGATGGATTGCCTATGGCGGGCTCCATTGTTTGATTGTTATTACAGAAACGATAGCTCATTTTCCAGGGGCGAGTGCCGCATTTGTCGGTATTCGCTGGTGGATGGTCGCCTTGTGGTACGCGGGCTGTCTTCTCTTTATGTGGTGGCAGAGCAGTCTCTTGCGGAAATCCGAAGAAACAGAAATGATGTGATGAGAGTATACTAAGTATCTATGCGCATCCGTACCCTGGTTACCATGTTCGTGTTTGGATTCTCGATTGTCGCGGGAATTTTTCTGGTGTTCACGGGAAGAACTTTCGCTCCACTACGTATTATTTTCTTGGATGTTGGTCAGGGCGATGCCATACTGTTGACTCAGGGGCGAACGCAAATACTAATCGATGGCGGTCGAGATGGTAAGACTTTGCTGGGCAAGCTGGGACAGCACATGCCTTTTTGGGATAAGCAGATTGAATTGATGATAGCGACACATCCGGATGCGGATCATGTCGGTGGTTTGGCAGCAGCCGTAGACCGATACCGTGTCGCGACATATCTTTCAAATGGCGTAGAAGGTGAAAGTGAGGTTTTTCGTGACTTGAAACAAACACTTGATTCAAGCCATACAACGAAGCAATCTGTCGTTGGAACGGGTTCCCAGATTATTTTTCCCGGAGGAACAAAACTGCAGATATTGTTTCCTCAGAGTGGCACAGCCAAAACGATGAGCGAGACGAACGAAGGGAGTATTGTGGCTCGGTTGGAATTCGGTGATGCAAGTTTTTTGTTGACGGGGGACCTTCCTCATGAGGAGATGGTGCTCCCGGATATACCCTCAACGAAAGTCCTTAAGGTAGCGCATCATGGGTCAAAATATTCGACGAGCGAGTCTTGGCTCGCTCGTGTACGCCCCGAAACCGCTCTGGTCTCTGTGGGCAAGAATCGCTACGGGCATCCCTCGGAGGAAGTATTGGCACGTTTGCAAGAGAAGGGGATTCGTATTCTCCGAACTGATCAGCAAGGTGATGTGGTCTTTGTATGTCAGGAGACAACCTGTCATCTCAAGAAGAACAGAAGATGAAACTTGCTTTTCGGGTAATACCGTGTTACTGTTTTTTTAAAGAAGTCTAATATCCTGTACTGTATTTTTATGGAACAGCATCCAAAAAAAGAGCGATCACTGGTCATTATCAAGCCAGATGGTATTCAGAGAGCCCTGATAGGAGAAATTATTCAGCGTATTGAGCGGACAGGACTGAAAATGATTGCTTTCAAATTTCTGGTGCCAACCGAAGCGCAGTCTTGGGAACATTATCTCAAGACAGACGAATGGTTTCTTTCCAAAGGGAATCGTATCACCGAAGAGCGGAAGTCTCACGGTTTGCCAATCGAGAAAGAACCAATCGAGTATGGAAAAAGTATCATAGACACCATTGTGAAGTACTTTACCTCTGGTCCAGTGCTTGCTTTTGTTGTCGAAGGGAATCAGTCCATCGCTATTGTGAAGAAGCTCGTGGGAAGTACCGAGCCAACCCTGTCTGACGTGGGAACGATACGAGGGGATTTGACCATTGATTCTTATGCGATTTCGAGCCTGGATGAGCGCGCCGTTCGCAATCTGGTGCACTGCTCTGACAATCCCGATGATGCTGAAAGAGAGATTAAGATTTGGTTTGCTGAAAACGAGCTCGTCCAATATCGTTTGATTGCCGAACAAGTACTCTACGATGTCAATTTAGATGGCATTCTTGAATAGGTATCTGATGAGAATCAGAGTGGGTTTGGTACGAGTCGCTATCCTGGATGGTCTTGGTTGCTATACACGCGCGATGAGAAAGTGTGAGTCGCGGTAAGAAGGGGTTTAGATTGGAAAATGAGCCGTCGAACCAAAAAGCACAGCCGGGGGACTGTGCTTTTTTCATTTTCTGAAATTTCAACTTTCTTTGGAGACTGACTCTCACTTTGAGAGAGGAGAGTTGAATTAGGCAATTTTTGACTGCTTCACCAGGGTACGAATAGCCTTGGTGGAGAGCTGAAGCTTCATGCCGCCAATGTGCTTGGTCTGGACATTAATCGCAAAGGTGCGACGAGTCTTGACGTTTGAGTGGCTGCGATTGTTTCCGGTCTTGGTACCTCGTCCGGTAAGGTCACATATTCGACTCATAGACGTAAAATCAGTTGCTTGGTAACGAATCTGAGAGTATCATGGATAGGCAGGAATGGCAAGTGTTCTGTTTTTTGCAGCCTCTCCCTCCTTTATTTTTTTGTCTCCATCTTTATGCCACAAGAGTTTGTTCTGATTGGTTTCTACTTTCTTGCTCTCCTCTATTCCGTCATTATCCATGAGGTTGCGCATGGTGTCATGGCGCTTTGGCTTGGGGATATGACGGCGAAGTATGCTGATCGATTGAATTTAAATCCAGTGAAGCATATCGATCCATTTGGCTCGATATTCTTGCCAGCACTTTTAATTATAACCACTGGATCGGCATTTGGGTGGGCCAAGCCGGTGCCTTATAATCCCTACAACTTGAAAGATCAGAAGTGGGGACCACTCTGGGTAGCGCTTGCGGGTCCAGGTTCGAATCTTCTCTTAGCGACGGTAGCGAGTCTGCTTGCTTTTGTTTTGCCATTGTCTCAGTTGGCGAAACAAGATATCGTGGCACGATTTGCTCAGGCGGTGTATGGAGGAGGATCATTTTTTGAGCGGTTCGGTGCTTTGACAGAGGCGCTCTCTGGTTCATTGCCACAGGTGCTATTTGGCCTCTTACTTATCATCATTTTTTGGAATGTCGTACTCGCATGTTTTAACCTCTTGCCTTTTCCGCCTTTGGATGGCTCAAAGCTCCTGTATGTTTTGTTTCCGATTCGTGAAGAAACCAAGGTATGGTTAGAGCACTATGGTTTGTTTTTTCTCTTGTTTGCGGTATTTTTGCTTTCGGCACCCATTAGTTTTTTCATCAATGTTGTCTTGTCATTTTTCATTCGTTTGGCGCTGTAGGGATGATTGAAAGCAGGGGATGTTGACAATATCGGCTCTCTTCGGTAGGATAAGCACTACTGAACAAACGAGCGTTCTCTCTTTGTTTTTGACATAATTTTTTACCAGTGTACTGCCGTGACTACGATTAACCAGCTCATCAAGCGACCACGAAAGACCAGTGTCCGGAAATCCAAATCTCCGGCGATGACTTTTGTTACCAATACCATTAAAAATCGCATCACGAAGACGCAGAGTCCTTTCAAGCGTGGGGTGTGTGTCAAAGTGACTACCACGACTCCAAAAAAACCAAACTCTGCTTTACGAAAAATTGCTCGTGTGCGTCTGACGAATGGCATGGAAGTGACGGCGTATATTCCTGGTATCGGACATAATCTTCAGGAGCACTCAATCGTGATGATTCGTGGTGGACGTGTGAAAGATCTTCCTGGTGTGCGTTATCATGTCGTGCGCGGTATCTTTGATTCTGCGGGCGTCGCGAATCGTAAGGGGAGTCGTTCCAAGTATGGTGCGAAGAAAGAGAAGAAGAAAGACTAGTTTTAAACAATACCTAATCATTTCTAACGAAAACGACCAGAATCTGAAACAACTCTTGTGATGAGTATCAGTCGTTCATCGGCTAGTGTATCGAAAGTATGCCACGAAGAAAGCGAAATTATCAGCGTGAATGGAAACCGGATTCTCAGTATGAAAATCCATTGGTCGGGCATTTTGTCTGCATGATTATGTGGAATGGCAAGAAGAGCTTGGCTGAGAAGATTGTCTATGGGGCTTTTGACGTTATACACGAGCGAACGAAAAAGGCTGGACTGAATACTTTTGAGCAGGCCATCAAGAATGTCGCACCTATGCTTCAGTTGAAGAGTCGTCGTGTTGGTGGTGCCAACTATCAGGTGCCGGTTCCGGTATCCGGAGAACGTCGTCAGATTCTGGCTATGCGCTGGATCCGGGACGCGTGTCGGAAGAAGAAGGGCAAGGCTATGGCTGAAAAGTTGGCCGACGAGCTGATTGACGCTTCAAACAAAGTCGGTACAGCTATCAAGAAACGAGATGATACGCATCGTATGGCTGAAGCTAATAAGGCGTTCGCTCACTTCGCGTAAAAGACATTTCTGATTGAAGATTTACGAAAGAAGCAAGAAAGATCGCCTTGGCGGTCTTTCCGTTTATAAGGGATGTTGCTATGAGTCACAGGAGTGGTGAGGAGCTGAAACGAGACATCTTGGAAGCACACAGGCAGGTGAGAATCCCTTGGCAATACCGTCACTACAAGGGTCAGCAGTATCTTGTTATTGGGTTGGCCGTCATTGAATCGACAGACAAAATAGGCGTCTTGTATCAAGCAGAATACTCGGGGCTTGAGGATATCGTGTTTCTTCGGCCACTGGAGGAGTTTCTGTCTTCAGTTGAGACGAATGAAGGAGCGGTGGCGCGATTCGCTCTTGAGGCATAAATACAGTACACTATTCTTTTAGAGATCTATTTATAAATTATCCATTGTTAAAGTATTA
>CAZDRG010000014.1:11746-17142 GCA_964508015.1 uncultured Bdellovibrionales bacterium | reverse complement strand
CGGTTTCTTCGGTCGGTGGTAAAACACGAAACAACTGTGCCACTTGCCACTTATAAATACTCGCTCGCTCATCCCGCGCGACATTTTCATTCACCACACTTGGTTCCTGATGATTGAAGTCCCATGCCTTCCATTCTCCAGTCTTGAAATACCCATAAGCCGAGTTCATATCCAGAAACTCGTCCGCCACAAAAGCATTATGCCCGAGATCGTACACACGCAATCCAAAACCGAGACCAAGAATACACATCCCGATAATGATAGTTTGTCGCCAGCTGATATGTGTCATACTGTACTTTCAATAAAACGATTATTCCTACCCGCTCGCTTCACTCTTGCCAACGACGGATGTGTTCCCTACCACTCTCTTTCCCCCGCGCCTCGGTTGTAAATCACGAGCAAAACGCTTGTTGACCACATCCGGAGAGGAAAGTTGCACTGGACGAAATGATTGTCGATGAATCAGGCAGGGACCATGCTTCCGAAGCGCGTCCATGTGCTCCTTGGTACCATATCCCTTGTGACGGACAAATCCATACACCGGGTATTCCACATCATACTCGTCCATCATCCGGTCACGAGTCACCTTGGCGACGATAGAAGCCGCGGCAATAGACTTGGAAATCCCATCTCCACCCACGAGTGCTTCTTGTTCACCAGAAAAATTGGGAATGCGCTGATTCCCATCCACCAAGAACAAGGCCTGTTGCAAAACACCCTCTGGCATCGCTCGTCGTAAATCCGTAATCGCTGCCTTCATCGCGAGAAAAGTGGCTTCGAGAATATTGACCCGATCAATCGTTTCAGCCGGTATGATGCCAATCCCAATAGCAAAATAGTCTCGTATCGTTACCAATACCTGTTCGCGCTGCTTCTCGGATAATTTCTTTGAATCCCGTATCAAGGCAAAAACTTTCTCGTGTTCAGGAGGAATCATGAAACGCACATCGCGAAACGCCACCGCTGCCGCCACCACCGGTCCAGCCAGTGGCCCGCGCCCAACCTCATCCACGCCCACCACAAATCGTTCGCCTGTTGGCGAACGCTGCTTCTCAGTGTCAAAAGTCGTGATATTCATGCTTCCAGTATACCGTATCTTCACGCATTCTGAAAAAGTAAATTATCCTTTCAATAAGCCAATAGTTCCAGCTACCCTTGACAGAAATCCGCCAATATGCTAGGATGTCTCTTGAGGGTAGCACAGGGCTATCTTCAAGTTCCAACGCAGAACTCCCTGGTTTTTCAGAAAGTGTTTTTTTTTGCAACACCCCTTTCGCCTCTGAGCGATCGGGCGCAACACCCACTTGTTGAAGTACCCCGCTCGTCGTCAGTTGGCGATGCGGCGCAATACGGCGCAACACCTGAAGTACGCCGCACGTCATGTCGACGTGGCGATGCGGTGGCAACACCCGCCCGTAGCACCCCCCAGACGCCAGCGCGCGTTTCGGGAAGAGTAGTACTCTCGTCCATAGTAGTATTCTCGCGGTACCCACCCCCGGCAGCAACAGCAACACGCTGTCCGGGGGTTTTTCTTTTTCCTCGAATCTGCTACACTCCCCATGTATCATAAGCTTCTCTGCAAACCCCATGGAGCGATCCGGGCGCTGAGAGAATCCATCATCATGTCCAACCTCGAATACCTTATTTCGAATTCTCTTTCGCTCCTTTTGGTGCGATTTTTTGTTGAAAAGAAATACCTGGAGAAGATTCAAAATAACTTTTTCTGATGCCCCGTATTTCCGAATACGCAGTAAGGAAAAGGTTGTTTTGAATCTTCTCAAGACGCAATCAGATTATATGAATTTCACTCACCTGCACGTCCACTCACACTACACCCTGCTGACGGCTCTTGGTCGTCCAGAGGAACTCCTAGCGCACGCCAAAGAGCTCGGGCAGACATCTCTCGCCCTCACGGATACGTCAGCCCTGTACGGTGCTGTGGAATTTTACACCAAGGCCAAGGACTATGGCATCAAGGCCATCATCGGAGCCGAAATGTTTGTCTGCAAAGATCTGCACAGCAAAAATAATACGACTGAAGATCGTCGTCGCCATACCCTTGTGCTCCTCGTCAAAAATGAAACCGGTTACAAAAATCTCCTCAAAATTATTTCCATCGCCCAGCTGGACGGCTTCTACTACAAAGCGCGTACCGACAAGGCACTCCTCCGTCAATACAGTGAGGGGCTGATCGCTCTTTCCGGATCGCTTCAGGGAGAAGTCCCTTCGGAATTGATTTATGGAGACTATGACCGCGCCAAACTGGCTGCTCGTGAATATGAGGATATTTTTGGAGCCGGCAATTTTTACTTAGAAGTTCAGCCTCATTTCGACCATGAAACGCAAGCCACCGTCAACCAAGGACTCATCGCTCTCTCACGCGAAACCGGTATCCCTCTCGTCGCTGCCAATGATGTCCACTATGTCCGCCGTGAAGATGCTTCGATACAAGACACCCTCCTCTGCATCCGTGACAACAAGCGCGTTGATGACCGCGACCGATTCTCCATGATGTCACTGGATCTCTCACTCAAGAGCTCCGAAGAAATGACTGAAATTTTCAAAGATCTCCCCGACGCAATTGAAAATACCCAAAAAATCGCCGATGCCTGTCACTTCTCTTTCACCTTCGGAGTGAATCACTTGCCCGTGTACCCGTTGCCAGAGGGAGTGACCCCTGATGGATATCTTCGTGAGCTGTGTGAATCCGGTCTCAAGGAACGATTCGGCGATGTATCAACAACACCAGAACAACTCACCCGTCTCAACTACGAACTCGATATTATCGGCAAAACGGGATTTGCATCATACTTCCTCATCGTCCAGGACTTCGTGAACTGGGCAAAGGATAATGGAGTGGTCGTCGGTCCAGGCCGCGGTTCAGCAGCTGGCTCTTTCGTCGCCTATCTCACGGGCATCACCAACCTTGACCCGATTCAATACGATCTCCTCTTCGAGCGATTCCTCAATCCTGAGCGTATTTCCATGCCCGATGTCGACATGGACTTTGCTGATGATCACCGTGAAGACGTACTCAACTATGTCCGTGAACGCTTCGGGGCTGACCACGTCGCGCAGATTATCACTTTTGGAACGATGGCTGCTCGAGGAGCCATCCGTGATGTCGGTCGTGCGCTCGGTATACCACTCTCCCTGTGCGATCAGACCGCCAAGATGATACCGATGTTTACCTCCATCAAGAAAGCGCTCGAGGAAGTCCCAGAATTCAAAACGCACTACGATGGCAATGCGGAAGTCCGTCGCCTCGTCGACAATGCCCAGAAAATCGAAGGGTTGGCACGCCACGCTTCAATGCATGCCTGTGGAGTCGTCATTACCAAAGACCCAGTCACTGAATACACTCCCCTCCAAAGAATTTCCGGTTCACGCGAAGGCGTCGTCACCCAGTACGCTGCCTCCACCAAGAACAATGCCGTAGAAAAAATCGGCCTACTCAAAATGGACTTTCTGGGTCTGAAAAACCTGACCATAATTCAAAACACCCTTCGTATCGTGCGCGCTCTCGGAAAATTCGAAGCCCTCTCGGAGGAGCTCGGACTCAACGCGGACACTGCATCTGTCTCTGACATAATGGACAAACTCCCCATCGATGATGAAGGAGCCTATCGAGTGCTCCAAGAGGCTCGCACAACGGGTGTCTTTCAGCTCGAATCCACGGGCATGAAACGCTATCTGAAACAACTCAAACCAACCGTCTTTGAAGATATTATCGCCATGGTTGCGCTCTATCGTCCCGGACCAATGGAGTATATTCCCGATTTCATCGGCGGTAAACATGGCACAAAACAAATCGAGTACCTCCATCCGAAACTCGAACCCATTCTCAAGAATACCTACGGGGTCGCAGTCTATCAGGAACAGCTCATGCAAATCGCTCGTGACCTGGCCGGTTTCTCGCTTGGTGAGGCTGACGTGCTCCGTAAAGCCGTCGGAAAAAAAATCAAGGAGCTGGTCGCTGAGCAGCGTATCAAATTTATCGAGGGCTGTGTCAAACACGGAATCACCAAACACGTTGCCGAGCAAGTCTTTGCCTTCATCGAACCATTCGCTGGTTATGGTTTCAATCGTTCTCACGCGGCTTGCTATGCCATGATCGGATATCAAACTGCTTATCTCAAGGCCCATTACCCCGCTGAGTTCATGGCCGCTCTCCTCACCAGTGACCAAAATGACACCGATCGTATCGCTATCGAAGTGCGTGAGGCCCGCGAAATCGGACTCGATGTACTCCAACCAGATATCAATGAAAGTTTCGAGAGTTTCGCGGTCATTCGTGGAGATGATGGGAAAGAACGTGTTCGCTTTGGCCTTCAGGCGATCAAAAATGTCGGCTCGGTCTGTGCGGAAGAAATCGTCAAAGAACGAAAGCGTGGCGGGAAATTTAAAACTCTCGAAGACTTTGTTGAACGCGTCCAAACGAAAGACTTGAACAAAAAATCCGTTGAAGCGCTCACCAAAGTCGGGGCACTCGATACCTTAGGAGAACGAGAACAAATCCTCGAAAGCATAGACGCTATCATCCGCTACGGAAAACAGTCTTCTACCCTCGCCGAGACACACACCCAAAGTCTCTTTGGCTCTATGCCACTTCCCAAGACAAAAATTAATCTCGCTCGTGCTATTCCTGCCTCCAAGCAACAACGCCTTGCCTGGGAAAAAGAACTCCTCGGACTCTATGTCACCGGACACCCAGCCTCTGACTATCGACATTATCTGAAAGAAACCACGACTGCCCTCATCGACATTGAGAAGCAAGAAAATGACAGTCGGGTTCGTATCGGCGGTATCGTCACCTCAGTTAGACGTATGATAACCAAAAACGGTCATCCGATGTTTTTTATCGGTCTCGAAGACCTGACAGGTCGAACTGAAATTCTCGTGTTTGGAAAAACAGCCGAGCAAACTGATGGTTTCTGGAAAGAAGACGATATTATTCTCGTCGATGCTCGTGTTTCTCACAAAGACGGACAACTGCGCTGTATTGCCGAAAGCGCCGAACGACTTTCTCTCGATACCCTCACGCAATTTGAGCGTGTGCGTATCACTCGTGAAAAATCTGACGGAGAGAAAGCAGTTGCTGCAGAATCACGTGCTTCAACACCACAACTCCTGATTACCCTCGAAGCACAGGCTGACGCAAAACTGATTGGCGAGCTCTCAGCCTTTCTCCGAACCATCCAAAAAGGTGAAATGAAAGTACTCGTGAAAGTCCATGGAACCACCATTGATACTCCATTCTACATACACACTGACACAGACATACTCGAGCATATCCGCGCACTCACTGGCGTTGAATCCGTTGATTAAAAATATTCGTGTGAAGGAAGGGTGATTTGTTTTTTTTCTGATGCTGGTGTTTCCGAACACGTCGCAAG
>CAZDRG010000014.1:0-11646 GCA_964508015.1 uncultured Bdellovibrionales bacterium | reverse complement strand
ATCATCTCGGCTGACAGTCGCCAAGTATATCGAGGGATGGACATCGGTACAGGCAAAGTCCCTCGAGATTCTGACTTGCAACCAAATCAGGATATCGAAGCTCCATTTATGTCTGGTGGCATCCGTCATCACCTCATCGATGTCACCTCTCCTCAAGAAGAATACAATATCTCCCACTTTCTCCACGATACCAATGTCGCACTTCTTGATATCACTGCTCGCTGCAAACAGCCCATCATCTGTGGTGGAACACATTTTTGGATTCAGGCACTCATCGAGGATACCTTACTCCCCGCCGTACCGCCCAATCCCACTCTACGCGCCGAACTCAGTTCCAAAACCACCGATGAGCTTTTTTTTCTCCTCAAGGAACAAGATCCCGAAAGAGCTCAATCCATCGACCCCAAAAACCCTCTTCGCCTCATTCGCGCTCTCGAAATTATCTCCGTACTCGGTAAAGTACCCCCACACGCCAAGCAAGATATCAAGCGAGACCCCAATGACAGCGCAATCATTCTCGTCCTCAATCCTCCCAAAGAAATCCTCAGGGAACGCATCGGGATGCGTCTCGCGAGCCGATTTGAGGCTGGCATGATCGAAGAAGTCGCCACACTCCACCAAACAGGAGTGAGCTTTGAACGCTTGGAAAGTTTCGGCCTTGAATACCGATTCATCGCTCAATTCCTCCAGGGAAAAATGGATGAAAAGACGCTTCGTGTCGAACTCGAGCAAGCTATTTGGCACTACGCTCGTCGTCAACTCTCTTTTCTCCGTCGATGGGAACGTCAAAGCGCCACACTTACTTGGGTGCGAGATTCACGACAAGCCCTCGACATTCTTTCTAGTCTCTCGTGATATGTGTAGCAATTGAATAGCTACATAAAGCATTTGTATTCCAGCCTTCGCTGAAATGACAATTAAGGAACGACGGACCCATAACTACTGGGTAAGTTTGGCACGTAAGAGGTCAGCCACGACTTCCGGATTGGCTTTGCCTTTGGTTTCTTTCATCACTTGTCCGATGAGATACTGGAAAGCGTTCTCCTTACCGGCCTGAAAATCAGTCACTGATTTGGCATTGGCCACGAGTATTCCGTCTACAATAACATCCAGTTCGCCAGTATCACTCACCTGAGCCAGATTAAGACGAGACACAATATGCGATGGATCATTGTCGCCCCCCTGGTACATCTCGGCCATTACCGCCTGTGCCGCACTCGAATTGATTTTCTTATCCGCAATCAAGGCAATGAATTCCGCGTAATTTTCTGGAGTAAAAGGAATATCTTTCGCTTTTTCATTGCGTTCTGAGAGATGCTTTCGAATTTCAGTCAACATATAATTCGCCGCGAGCTTCACAGCGCGCGCTATTTCTGCCTGCATTTCGCCACTCGCTTTCTTGTCTGTCAACTCACTCGCTACCTCTTCAAAATACGCCGAAAAATCCTTCTCTTCAGTCAAGATGACAACATCAGCTATCGGCAACTGGTATTCATTACTGAAACGCTCAGCCTTTGCGTCAGGCAACTCAGGCAGCGTCCGTCGTAACCCTTCGATATATTCTTCTCCGAAATCAAAAGGGGGGATATCTGGTTCCGGGAAATAGCGATAGTCATGTGCTGATTCCTTTTTACGCTGTGAGACGGTTTCGCCTCGGGCTTCATCCCAACCTCGTGTTTCTTGGACTACTTTTTCCCCTGCTTCCAATATTTCCGCCTGACGTTTGATTTCACACTCAATAGCTCGTTCAACCGTCTTGAAGGAATTGAGATTCTTCACTTCTACCTTGGTTCCAGAGAGACGGTCAGCCCCTTCGGGATAGAGCGAGAGATTGACTTCGCAACGCATCTGCCCCTTCTCCATATCCGCATCCGAGGCATCCAGATATCGAAGAGTCTGACGAAGTTTCTGACAAAAAGCCCGTGTATCTTTGCCATTCTCAAAATCTGCTTCGGTCACCAATTCCATCAGCGCCACACCGGCCCGATTAAAATCAACGAGCGTGTAGTCCGCGCCAGATGGATGCAGTGACTTGCCCGTATCTTCTTCGAGGTGAATGCGCGTAATTCGAAACGACTTGCCATTCACAAGAATTGTCCCGTGCTCACAGAAAGGCTCATCGTATTGAGAAATTTGATACCCCTTAGGAATATCTGGATAAAAATAATTCTTGCGATCAAACTTGGCATGTGGGCTCACCGTACAGTGAAGTGCTAGCCCGATGCGTTGCACCATCTCAATCGCCTGACGATTGGGAACAGGCAGCGTCCCCGGCTGACCAGTGCAGACCGGGCAGATATGAATATTGGGTTCTTGTTCGAGTCCCAGACCATTTTTGCACGAGCAAAACATCTTGGATTCTGTCTTCAACTCCGCATGCACTTCCATTCCAATCGTGACATTGTATTTCATAGCGTATGTATTACCGATGATCGCCACTGCCTCCCAACACATTTCTCTGCATCCTATCCTGTAATTTTTGGATATTCCCAAGGGCAATATCCTCGAGCGAGAGCCCGAGCTCTGTCGCTAGTTGTGCCACGTACCATAACACATCACCTAATTCTTTCTGTACATCAGCACGTGCTGCGTCATTGATAACCCCTCCCTGGTCTCGGATGATTTTTTTAATTTTTTCGGCTACTTCTCCTGATTCTCCGGCTAGGCCTAATGTGGGATACACAAAGTTACTCCCTATATTTGGATATTTTGCTGTTTTCTTAGACTGCTCTTGATACTCTGAAAAATTCATATTCTTGTTTCTATCACGCGATTTATGTCTGCTGCTACGGCTTCACGACTCTGATGGGCGTCTACTCGATCCCACTCAAAGCGTTCACCAAGCAGCCAGAGAAAACTATTACAAATCCGTATCCGTTCACTTTCCGTTTCATTGCGATGTCCTGTTTCGATAGCGGTATCAAAACGCTCTCCATACATCAAGATCGAAACATCTGGCTGATAGAGTCCCACATTAATCTCTTCCAAAAAATCAATATTTGCCCCCCATGCCAATCCCCAGGCAATACCGGTACCAGCATAATCCTCCGCTACAATCCATTCCCCTGAGGCAAGCCTAGACTTCAGCTCAGGTTCATACCTTCGACGATTCTCCGCGTATTTAAGTTGTAATTCTTCAGTCGTTTGGGGATGATTGGCACGAAAGTCTTCATTTCTCAGATACTGATGCAAAAATGGTCCCTCTGGCTCAAGATCGTACACGGGATACTTCACCCGATTCACATTTTTGTTTCCCTGTGAACGTAAAAACTCCACCAATAATTCAGCCTGTGTGGTCTTTCCGATACCATTTACACCATAAAGAGCGATCATTCGTCCATGAGGCATAAGGATTCTCTTACTTATTTCGCAGCTCGCTCGCGAAGTTCGGCCACCATTTTGTCTACCTGAGCGTGCAGTTCTTCCAGCGTTCCATCATTGCTGATCACAAAATCTGCCCGCTCCTTCAAATCACGTATACCTGTCTCTGTTTCCAGCTGAGCATCCTTTTCAAACTGCACGGCGGTTTTTGAAGCGTCATCTGTATTCTGTCGACGATGCGTCAATCGTTCAAATCGCTTCTCTGGACTGGCCTCAACATAGCAAAAGTAGAAATGTTCATCGGTTTCCATGTGAATCATATCAGGCAAACGTCGGATGCCATCTACCACCACAAATTCTGTTTCATTCCCTTCGGCCTCTGAGAGAATCACGCGAGAGAGAACATCTTCTCCAAATGCCTTACGGAGGTGCATCGAAAGTCGAGCCATATTTTCCCTATTCTGCTCAAGACCGAGACGATCGAGCGTATCCCGAAGTGGTTGAGAAAAACGTAACTTGAGTACTCCATATGTCGCCGCGAGATAATCTCCAACAGTATCTTTCCCTGACGCGATTTCACCCGATATCCCCAACACTACTTTTTGCATTGCCATACATGTTCTTTCAATAAGAAATA
Organism: uncultured Bdellovibrionales bacterium; assembly: GCA_964508015.1. Lineage (GTDB taxonomy): Bacteria > Patescibacteriota > Minisyncoccia > Moranbacterales > UBA1568 > JAGOSP01. The sequence goes on along the minus strand of CAZDRG010000014.1, from coordinate 7,688 downwards.
TCTCCAAATTAACTTTTCTCTAGAATAACAAAAGTGAAGCGATATGTCCCGTTGCCGATTTGGCTATATTTTTTGAATATCCTGTAATCCTCGACTTACGTCCCAATCATCCTTCCCTAAATCACCATGCAATTGTATCAGGGGAAATTTTTTCTTGTATTCTAAATACATAGCGTGTGCGATGGGACGAAGCGTAGGATGTACCATTCTTCCTGACCGGAGCTCGATGAAATACAGGGCCGCCGGCAAATCAAAGGTGAATCTACAGGGCACCTGAAATCCAAAAGGAATAAAATACTGGCGATTTTCCTCAGAAACGTTTAATCGCTCTATAGCAATTTTCTGCTTCTCTACCAATTGCAAGGCTTTTCTTTTCAAGCTTTCTGGCAATTGATTCATATACCACGCATGAAAACCATATCGAGTGGTGAGAAGCGGCATTTGATAAATACTCGCTCGATGCCGCTGTAAGTCGCGAAATGAACCGAAATCCAATACAAATTCAAAGGTCGAGGTCCCTAATTCTCGCATGAAAAATGGCAGATTGGTTTTGATTGGACGTTTCTTTACCAAATCACGATACGGGAGAAGCGATTTATTCGTTAAAGTATGTGTTGAATGAAAACGATGAGAAAATTTCTTGGGAGAAAAATATGTGTACTTACGAAACACGGCCTCTCGATATGCCTCTTGTTCCGGAAATAATGGATGGCTGAAGCTGTGCGAGTACTTCTTTTTTAATTTTCCCCACAGAGTATCCGCAATCTCGCGCACCTCTTCTAGCGGATGGTGTCTCAAAACCGAAATTTTATCCCATGCCTGGCGTAGATTGGTATGCCAAGAAAGCTGTGTCGTAATACCGGCAGGCAAAAAACCTCTTAGAATATCAAAGGAGCGCGCCCGAATAGCCTTGTTATAAATTTTCTCATCTTCCGTATCGTGGCGTGGGTATTTCTCTCGCAAAAATTCCTCCACTACTGGACCCGATGAAGTATAAAAATCCATCCATCTCTTCAAAATAGCCTGGGATGTTTTTGTTTTCACTGGATCATACACTGCCTGCTGACTCATATCAATATATCTCGTACTCGTCTCTTGTCCAGAGTACAATGGCCAATCTTGGATAGCCTTTGCACCCAATACACTCACCCCCTCGATAAACAAGGTTGTACTTCCGCAATCAGCGATACTGGCATGTCCATAACCAATGTAGAAGCTCTCCATAAATTTTCCCGAGCCTGTTTCTTTCACTTTTTGCACGTGTTCTTCGACACTTTTAGGACTTCGTGAATACAACGCCTGCATCATGGCTACATCCTCCGGACTATGCTCATCGTAAAGAAAAACCTTAACCATACTTATTTTTTGGTGAAATTAAGGTGCATTTTTGACGCCACAGGCTTCATGTCATTTGTATATTTACTGTTGAGACCCTGGGATCCATATGGACGCTGACAGGGCGAGGAGAGATATTCAAAAGCCATTTGTCCAATGGGCATCTTATAATACAATTTAATGGGTAACCGTCCTGCATTAAAAAGTTCTAAGGTCATCTTCAGCGAATTACCCGGATCAAGATACCCTGCCGTCGTATGAATAATCAAACCAAGTCGACCCAAGGAACTTTTCCCTTCAAGACGACCTACCAAACGTGCGGAAACACCGGTCTCCTCATAAATCATACCGAGAGCAAATTCTCCTGGATGAAGAATGAAAACATCCTTGACACCAATTTCAACTGGCTTCATTAAATCTTGAACAGGAATTTTTGGATCAATAATAAAGTGCTCCAACGTATTGAAAACAAGAAAGTGGCGATCAAGATGCAAGTCAATACTGGCCGGCTGAACAAACTCTTTTTTGAACGGCTTGAAAATAATTTCACCAGCTTTAATTTCCTTCACAATATCCTGGTCTGAGAGAATCATACGCTCCTTTATTTATGTTCGAAATTTACTTATTCCCCATCATTCTCCTAGCATACCAAAATATATTCCTTTATACAAGCTATTTTTTATAAGGAAGACCGGCCCTGCCCTCAATCAAAAATGCCCCGAGTTATCCTCGGGGCAATCTTTGCTCTCTAGTTTTTTCTACTAAACCCAAGTAACTTACATCTTCAGTCTCAGACTTGGTCCCATGGTTGAGCACAAAGAAATGGTTTCAATCAGTTTGCCCTTATGAGTTTCTGATTTGGCTTTGTTTACTGTTTCAACAAAAACAGCATAGTTTTCAGCCAACTGCTCGGCAGTAAAAGAAACCTTCCCAATTGAGACATGCACATTGGAAGAATCATCATTTTTGAAGCTCGCTTTTTTTCCTTTTTTCAGGGCCTCAACCGTTTCAGCGATTTTTGGGGTGACGGTTTCGGTTTTTGGAGATGGCATCAAACCCTTAGGGCCAAGAATCTTTGCAATCAACGCGAGTTTTGGCATCATTTCTGGTGTAGCCACCAGTACATCAAAATCCTTACCAGCGTTTACTTTGCCTTCCTTGATATCCGCGATCAAATCTTCCCCTCCCACCATATCAGCCTTGGCATCTTTAGCCTCTTTCTCTTTGGTTGAAGTCACGACTGCTACCCGGAGCGAGCGTCCCGTACCGTGTGGCAAGATAACTGTCGCGCGAACAGCTTCGTCTGATTTCTTTGGATTGATAGAGAGATGCATATGCACCTCAACTGATTCATCAAATTTGGCGAGCTTGTGCTCCTTGATGAAAGCAATGGCTTCCTCGGAAGTGTACAACTTCTTGGCGTCGATAGCGTCAAAAGTGGCGCGGTAATTCTTTCCTCTGTTCATAGACGTAATCGTGGTACAAACCCCTATTCCTCAACTTGAGAGAAACAAGGTCCCACAAAATTATGGATAATTTTTTAATTCTCAATCTTGATTCCCATCGAGCGAGCAGTCCCAGCAATAATCTTCATGGCTGCTTCAACATCATTGGCTGACAAATCAACAATTTTTTTCTCCGCGATTTCTCGCAACTGAGCTTCGGAAATGCTCCCCACTTTGGTTTTAAGTGGATTAGCCGATCCCTTCTCAGCCTTGGCTGCCTTCTTGAGCAGATCTGATGCTGGCGGGGTCTTCAATACAAAAGTGAAAGTACGATCCTCATACACGGTGATTTCGGCCGGGTAAATATCGCCGATCTTATCCTTGGTCTGCTCATTAAATTTTGAACAGAAGTCCTGAATGTTCAAACCATGCTGTCCAAGAGCTGGTCCCACTGGTGGAGCTGGATTAGCCTTCCCTGCTGGAATCTGGAGCTTAATGACGGTTTTAATTGCTTTGGCCATAATATATCGATTAACAGATTGGTGAATTGGCGGTGTTTACGACTTTCTTACCTGCAAGAAATCAAGTTCCACGGGAGTATCACGACCGAAGATAGAGACCAATACTTTGACTTTTCCTTTGGCTTCATCTGTCCCTTCAATCTTGCCTTCAAAATTCTTAAATGGTCCATCAATGATCTTGACCGTATCGCCAGCATGGACATCCATTTTATATTTTGGCTCATCAACACCCATGCGCTTCTTCAGTGTTTCGATTTCCTTGGGATCAATAGGGGTTGGTGTCGTCCCGAGTCCGATAAAACCAGTGACATTTGGAGTATTGCGTACGACATACCAAGAGGCATCCGTTACAATCATGTCTACCAAGACATACCCCGGATAAATGCGTTCCTCAATCGTCACACGCTTACCGGCCTTGATTTTAATCTTCTTCTCCTTAGGAACCAGCACGTCGAAAATGTGATCTTGCATATCCATCGAATCGATACGCTGCTTCATATTGCGCGCTACATTGTCCTCATACCCAGAATAGGTATGGATGACATACCAAGCACGTCCGTGATGTTGTGTCTGCTTTGCCATAGCACTGTTTCAAAAAAATGATTTTTTAGACGCTTCGCAAAAGATAGTTCTCGACAAGCCAACCGAACGCCATGTCCAAAGTTCCAAGGAATACCGCCACAAACAGGCTGATACCAACAACCATCAGCGTATAGCGAATAACTTCCTTGCGATTCGGCCAATTGACCCGCAGAAGTTCTGACTTTGCTTCTCGTAAAAACCCCATGAGAGCACCCATAGTTTTTTCTATTTAAAAAAGCCCCGAGGGCCTTGCAATAAAGAGAGTATCAGTTTTCCAGTCGGATGTCAATGTCAGAAACAAGCCAAAAAAATACTCTCTCAATCAGAAAAGCTCGACTTCATCAAAAAAACGCTTGTACTTGGCTAAAGTCTCTTCTGCTACTTCGCGAGTCAGCTGATAATGGGGATCGAGAATAATCGCGTTCCTTATTTGATGCGCTTCGAGGAGGGCTGGACGTGATTCCAACTGAGCATCATTCACCGTCGCAAGACGCTCTTCGATGTGACTCCCCTTCCAGCCGATTCCCGTCAAAATCTCTTCAGCCAATGCCTCAGCCTCGAGTATGGCTACTTTGTACTGGGAGAGATTGGCTCCTTCAAGTCGTTCGAGAATCTTTTCCCAACGCACGATCATTTGGTTGCGAGAAATCAAAGGTCGAGATGTCCCATGCAGCGTATTTCGCAGGTCATCCGACACACCACGCAAGACAAGTAGAAGAACGATATCAACAAACAGTACCACCACATACACAAACAAAAAAGCCCGAAGCGCCGAGAACAAAAAGGAATGTTGAAGAAAATCAATGGTCACAGCGAGCCATCCCGCTCCGATATCGTACATGGCAAATGGACTTGCATCCATACTGGTGTGATTGTTTATCGAATAGCTTTAAGTGAGACGTTCATATTGATGCGCCAATGCGAGTAACCCTTCCTCATCAAACCATTTTCCTTGCAGTTGTCCACCCATCGGGAGATTCTTGCCGTCCTTCTCGATCGTCCCAATCGGAAATGATACTGCAGGCACGCCGGCTAGATTCGCAGTCACTGTATAGATATCTGAGAGGTACATGGTCAAGGGGTCATCCGTCTTGGCTCCAAATTTGAAAGCGGTTTCCGGGGCTGTCGGTGAAAAAATAAAATCCACTGCCTCATACGCCCGTTCAAAATCCTGACGAATCAACTGGCGTACTTTCTGCGCTTTTTGATAATACGCGTCATAGTACCCAGCGGAAAGTGTGTAGGTCCCGAGCATAATTCGTCGCTTCACTTCCGCACCCAATCCATAAGCTCGACTATCAAGATATGTCTCCAGCAAACGTCCTGTATTCGCCACACGGTCCTTCTCATCATTGATACGCAATCCATATTTAATCCCATCAAATCGCGCAAGATTTGAGCTCACTTCTGCCGGCATAATAATATAGTACACAGGAAGCGAGAAAGCGGCATGCGGCAAAGAAATCTCTTCGACAGACACGCCAAGAGACTTAAAACGCTCCAGTGCTTCCATAGCCACCGCACGCACTTCTTTGTCCAGAGATTCGGAAAAATATTCTCGGGGAATACCGATTTTCTTTCCACGAAGATCCATATCCAAATAATCCTCAAACGACTTCCCCTGAAGCTCGGCCGTTGTGGCATCCATGTGATCAAATCCCGCGATACGCGAAAACACAATTGCCGCGTCTTCTACTGTTTTCGTCAGCGGTCCGATCTGATCCAAGCTCGACGCCATCGCCAATAATCCAGAGCGAGAAACTCTCCCATACGTTGGCTTGAGCCCTACTAAACCGCAAAATGACGCCGGCTGTCGTATCGAGCCACCCGTATCTGACCCAAGTGCCCAGACCGCCATATCGGATGCCACAGCTGCCGCTGATCCGCCAGAAGAACCTCCGGGGACACACTCGGTATCAAGAGGATTTTTGGTGCATTGATACGCACTATTCTCGGTCGAAGAACCCATAGCGAATTCATCCATATTGGTCTTGCCGACAATCACAGCGTCCACTCCGCGCAATCGCTCGACCACACTCGCATCATAGGGCGCGGTATAGTTATCAAGAATTTTTGATCCAGCAGTCGTTCGTTCTCCCGCTACGCACATATTATCTTTGAGCGCCCCTGGAATACCAGCCAAAAGATCAATCGCCTCGCCACGCATAATCTTGCGATCCACTGCTTCTGCCTCGCGCAATGCCTGTTCTCGGCGCACATCTAAAAACGCCTGAATCGTACCCTCCTTCTCATCAATCATCCGGAAAGAACGCTGTGCCAATTCAACAGCGGAAATATCTTTGTTCTTCAGTTGTTCATGTAAATCCCGAATCATACGCGTACTCTAAAAAACCGATTTTACTTTCAAGTATCCGTCCTTCTGTTCTGGAAAATCCGCTACGATACCATCGCGTACTTCGCGAGTCGCTTGTACAACCCGATCCGTTCGCGCCACATCACTCCGACCAGTTATATGACCAATGGGAGCAACCTGACTCGTATCAGCCTCCGCGAGTTGCTCAAACCAAGCCAGCACCGTCGAAAGGTCTTTGCCATATTTCGTCACCTCTTCATCCGACAGTCCGATGCGAGCCAAGAGCGCAATATGCTTTATTTCTTCTTGTGTCATCATATATAAGAATCATCAATGCTCATTTTTTCCCAGAAGATCTCTCAATCCCGATTCATCCAGAATCACTACCCCGAGCTCTTTGGCTTTGTCGTATTTACTTCCCGGATGAGCTCCCGCAACCACATAGTTGGTCTTCTGGCTTACTGAGGAAGAAATCGATCCCCCCTGCTTCCGTATCATATCTTTCGCTTCATCACGTGTAAAGGACACTAGTTCTCCGGTCAGCACGAAAGTCTTCCCCAGAAGTATTTGCTGACCGCTTTCTTTTTCGGGCAAGACGAGTGTCACTCCGCATTTCTGAAGACGCAAAAGCATTTCTTGATGTTTGATATCAGCAAACCATGCCTGCAAACCCTCCGCACTCTTCACCCCGATTCCCTTCAAAGCCACCCAATCTTCTCCTGTTTTTTGTCCAAGGAGTTCTTGAATTTCTTGGGGGGTGATTGCAGTTAGCTCTCTCTCGGAGTATTCATTCATCAAGGATTCTGCAATCAGATGCGCTGTCTCCTCCCCCACATGGAGAATACCGAGCGCGAACAGGAATTTCTCAAGTGAAAGAGTTCGTGCATCACTTATCGACTGTACCAGCTTGTCTGCCTTTCGATCCGCAAAGCGTTCGAGCGGTTCAAGATCTCCTACGGACAAATCAAAAATATCAGCCATATCTGAAACCAGGCCTTCATTCATCAATTGTTCGACAATTTTTTCACCCAAACCAACGATGTCGAATCCCTTTCGCCCGACCGCATGAATAATTCGTTCACGTTCCACCGCGAAACATGCTGAATTGGTACAGTACACTGCCACACTCATTTCAATTCGACCCTGTTTATCTCGTTCTTCTCGCTTCGACACCGGACTGTGACACATCGGACACGTCATCGGAAAGATATAGGGCTGTTCCTGACCCGTACGAAGCGCCGAGAGCACCTCGGTGACTTCCGGAATAATATCTCCTGCTTTCTGAAGAATAACCGTATCACCAATCCGCACATCCAGTCGGGCAATTTCGTCAGCATTGTGAAGTGTCGCACGACTGACTGTCGAACCAGCAATGCGCACCGGGCGCAAGTGTGCCACCGGAGTCAAGACACCTGTTCGTCCAACCTGCACCGTAATATTTTCAACCACTGTCGTTGCCTGCTCAGCTGGAAATTTATACGCAATCCCAAA
>CAZDRG010000013.1:0-17617 GCA_964508015.1 uncultured Bdellovibrionales bacterium | reverse complement strand
GTCATGTATGTACGAGAATACCTCCAAAACAAATACGGGGATCAAAATATCGAACAAAATGGCCTCAAAGTCATCACGACGCTCGACTGGGATAAGCAAATGGCCGCCGAAGAGGCCGTGAAAACCAATGTCGAAAAAAATAAACGATGGAGGGCTGCTAATGCCGCTCTCGTTGCCATCGATCCCAGAACCGGTCAAATTCTCTCATTGGTCGGATCAAAAGATTATTTTGGAGCTTCAGAACCAGCTGGGTGTATTTCAGGAAAAAATTGTGTATTTGAGCCAAATTTTAATGTCGCTGTTTCTGAACGACAACCAGGGTCTTCTTTTAAACCCTATGTATATCTAACTGCTTTTACCAAGGGCTATCTCCCAGAAACCATATTGTATGATACCAAGACAGAGTTTGAAACAGCCGAAGGAAAAAGTTATCAGCCAAACAACTATGACGGCAAATTCCATGGGCCGTTGTCGATGATGAAGGCGCTCGGCGGATCTCTTAATGTCCCCGCAGTCAAAACTCTTTACCTGGTTGGTGTGAAAGATGCTATTACACTCGCTAAAAATCTTGGTATTACCTCCCTGAAGAATCCAGGCCAACTTGGTCTTTCCTTGGTACTGGGCGGAGGTGAAGTTACCCTCGTTGATCACGTCAACGCCTATGCCACTCTTGCAAACAACGGAATTAAACACGAAAAAACCGCCATTCTTCGTGTTGAAGACTCCAAGGGTACCACACTCGAGGAATATCAAGAAAATCCTGGTGAACAGGTCGTTGATCAAAAATACGTCGCCATGCTCGACTCAATAATGTCGAACAATGAAAATCGCGCCTGGGTCTTCGGAGAAAATAGCCCACTCGCTTTCAGAGACCGCCCTGTAGCTGCAAAAACAGGTACTACCAATGAATTCCGCGATGGATGGACCATGGGATACACCCCCTCACTCGCAGTGGGTGTCTGGGCAGGAAACAATGATAACAGCCCTATGACCGAAGGCGCAGATGGGGTCAATGTTGCTGCTCCGATTTGGCGAGCCTTTCTCGACAAGGCCCTTGTAAATACCGCGACGGAGGAATTCCCAAAATACAATCCAGATGATGAGATTGGGGATGGCGATGGACAAACCAACAAACCAATGCTTTCTGGAAAACTCGAACAAAAAGAGAATCTAAAAGTCTGTGAGATTCCAGGAGAAAAAAATAACTACTGCAAAGCCAACAAATATTGCCGGGATAAAGATATGAAGAAAAAAGACTTCATTAGTCCACACGATATACTATTTTATATTAATCGAGAAGATCCACGAGGATCTATTCCCGACAAACCCGACCGTGACTCTCAGTATAAAAATTGGGAAAATGGTGTCAAAGACTATTATTCCGATAAAAAAGACGTCATTCTCGATGAACCACCCAAAGACGAATGCAAAGAAAGTGATTTCGGTGGCTTTGAGCCAAAAATACGATTTACTTCCGCCGGATCATATAGTTCGCAAGATATCACCTTTACTGTTTCTATTGATGCACCCTACGGAATACGTTCAGTGAAATACTCCCTCGATGGAAGCGAGATTGGCTCAACCTCATCAAAACCATATTCCCTTAAGTATTCAGTCCCGACCAACAAAAATGGTTCCAGCTTTACTATTTCTGCTGAAGTGACGGATGAGAATGGAAACAGCTCTTCGGATTCCCAAAAAATTCAAGTGGATTTCTAGTTTTAATTCCGCTTTTTCTTATTACCCTCGCTTAAAGGTAATACGCTTTACTGGTTCTTCTCCTAAAAAAATATTAACTGCTTGTTGAAGTTTTTCTTTTTCTAAAAGGAGTTCATTGAGCCAAAGCGAACTCCGTACCCGAATAAGAAGAGTCCCTTCCACCCATTCTTCTGGAAAAATATTTTCTCTTCCTTTGATACCATACCACTCTCCAATTATCTTCTCAAAGGCAAAGAAGACTGTTTTATCATCCAGTTTCCTTTCTTCCTCTACCCACCCTTTCTTTTTAATTGCTAGGTCTTTTAGTGAACGCATACATTCATTCCTCTATTTTCGAACTGGCATCATGATATACAAATATTGCAATTTCTCATCCTTCCCATCTATTTCTCGCAAAACCACTGGTGATGTAGCGTTATTTATGTGAAAGACAACATATTCTCCCTTGAGAGCATTCAGCCCCTCAAGCACATACCGAGGATTAAACGTAAAAATTCTCTCTGTATCCTCTCCTGACTGGCTTTCAATCCGAACACGAGCCTTATTTTGACCAACTTCCTGAGAAACAGCCTCAATACTACATTCTGGCGCACCAACAGAAAATCGTATCGTTATCTCTCCTGCATTATATGAAGATAGAACGCTAGTAATCTTAACTGCACGAATAAGATCCTCCCTCTTCATTTGATACGTTGAAAGAAAAGATGTGGGGATAATCTGTTTATAATCAGGATATTTCCCGTGTATAAGCCGAGAAACAATTTTTATTCCATCAACCTCAAAAAATACTTGGTTTTCTTCAATGGCCACGAATACTTCCTTACTTTCTTGTGTGATAATTCGGAGCAATTCCTGACAAGTCGCACTTGGGATAATAAATGACTGCGCAAGTTGTGTTTTATAAGGAAGTTCGAATATCTGTTCGGCTAATCGAAAACTATCCGTAGCAGCCAAATAGAGGGATTTTTCCTCAAAAGAAACATTTACTCCTGTTAACTCCATTCGTGATTCGTTTTGACTCACACAAAAAAGTATCTGGGAAAGAGCATTCCTAAAAAGTTGAGCAGGGAAAACAAAAGGATATTCCTCTCCCTGAAAATAAGGGATGATAGGAAAATCTTTTCCATCCATTCCTTTAATTTTCCCTTCGTATTGAGAACTCTGAATAATAAGTGATGTTTGATCAGTCTGAAGATTCAAAATATCCCCTGAAGGAAGATTGTGTATAAAACTTCCAATAAGCTTAGCTGGTATGGTTATCTTTCCATCTTCTTCTATTTTTGCCCCAATATTCACCACCACACCTATCTCGAGATTCGTAGCTGAAAGCTTTAGACGACCGCCCTCTGCTTCAATAAGAATATTACTGAGAATTGGGAGTGTGGATTGTTTTCCGGCAATACGCTCGAGATACGTAATCGATCGGGAAAGATTTTCCTGGGTACAGATGAGTTTCATAGAAATGTGTTCTAAATAATTACTTCTCCACTTCTCTATCTTAGTAGGTATTAAATTTATTTAAAAAAGAGTTAATTACTATTAGAAGTGTGGATATGGGGATAAGTTCTATTTTTGTTTTTAGAGAAGGAAATACAAGAACAATGTCTGAAAAATAGAAAGTGAAAGTATGAGGATAAGAGAGAGTGTAATGGGGAGCGAAAAGAAAGTGTTGTATTTTTTCCACATGTATTTTGAATTCAAAGAGGAGATATACAGTTATAAAATGGTTTTATACAGGGTTATCCACAGGTATCATAGTAGAGACGTTCTTTGAGGGTGTTTATTTCTTCCTTGAGTCGAATATTTTCATGGAGACCTTTCTCTATTTTTTCGCAAGCATGGAGTACGGTGGTGTGATCTCTTCCTCCTAATGCAGACCCAATGGAAGCGAGTGACATCTGAAGTTCATTTCGAAGAAGATACATAGTCATCTGTCGAGAATGTACAATTTCCTTTTTTCGCCCTTTTTTAATCAGGTTTTCTTCTGAAACGCCATAGTAATCAATAATGACGCGAAATATATCCTCAGACTTGATACTTTTACGATTATTTTCGATAAGTTGCTCCAAAACTCGTGTTGTCACCGCTAGGGTGGTTGGTATTTTGTGGAATTCTGAAAAAGCATGCACTCTATTAAGCGCACCTTCAAGCTCCCGGATATTTTGGGTGATATGCTCAGCAATAAACCGTATTGATTGCTCATCAATGGGAATATTGCGTTCATGAGCCTTCGCTTCGAGTATAGCGATGCGGGTTTCGAGGTTAGGACGACTAATATCAGCAATCATACCACCTTCAAATCTGGATCTGAGTCGATCTTCAAGTGTAGCAATGGCTTTTGGTGGACGATCGCTTGAAATAACGATTTGTTTGTTGAGTTGATAAAGCGCGTTGAAGATGTGAAAAAATTCAATTTGGGTTTTTTCTTTCCCAGAAAGAAATTGAACATCATCAATAATAAGGAGATCCATTTGTTGATAGTATTCCTTAAATTGATCAGTTTTTTGGTTTTTAATAGAGTCAATTAGCTCTGTAGTAAAGCGTTCGGAGGTGATATATTTAATTTTTTTCTCTGGAAAACGTTGACATATCTCATTGCCGATAGATTGAAGAAGATGTGTTTTTCCGAGGCCAACACCTCCGTAGATAAAAAGCGGATTATAAATAGTTCCTAAATTCTGAGAAACAGCATAACAAGCCGCTTTTGCGAGTTCGTTATTCTCAGCGACGATGAAATTTTCAAAAAGATATCGTGTGTTGAGGTTCGTAATATGTGGTTTTTCCTGTGAGAATTCGAGTTGCGGACGAATCGTGGGTGCCTCCACGAGTTTTTTTCGTAAGAACCCATCAAGAGAAGGCCTTTGTATGGCATCAAGAGTACGCATGGATTCACGAGGAAGTGTGGGTGTGATTGGTTTATCTGGAGTTATCTGACAATGAATCTCAGTAATTTCTCTTTGTGCAGTATGGAAAGCTCGAAGGAGGTAGTGATTATATTTATTCTCCAACCATTCTTTCGCAAAACCATTTGGAACACCAATAATAACCTTCCCATTCTCCAGCGAGAGAATAGAGGTATTCTTAAACCAAGTAACAAAGTTTGCTTTCGAAATAGAAAGCTCTATCTGATCAAGTACAGTCTTCCAGAGTTCCTCGAGTGAGAGAAGATTTGAATTATCCACAAATGCACATTTATCAGTAAGAAATAGTCGTAGAGTGAAAAAGGAAAGCCAATATTTCTGAGTAAGTGGCATTATAGCATGCGATTTCTGTCTTTTCCAGTCAGTAGCTTTCGTTTACTTTGTGTATAAGGTGCAGATTACGTGGATAACATCAAGACTTGATTTTTTTTCGAAAGGCTGATAGAGTTGTCAAGTACTTGAATTAAGGCATTGCTATGAAGCGTACGTATCAGCCGAAAACTCGTCGTAGAACTCGTCGTCATGGCTTTTTGAAGCGCATGAGTACTGCCGATGGAAGAAATGTGATTAAAAACCGCCGACGGATTGGACGGAAAAGACTAACCATGGTCTAAGAGAATCCGCATGCTTTCGTCAGCGAATAGGCTACACAAAGAGGACGTTGATGGGGTTTTCCGCAGAGGAAAGCCTCTTTTTGTCGTGAATATGGGTGTGCGTTTCCTCAAAAACGATGAAAAAACAACGAAGTTTTCCTTTCTGATTGGAAAAAAGTATGCCAAAAAGGCAAGTGAAAGGAATCGGTTTAAGCGTCTTGCTCGAGAAGCAGCGCGATCGCTTCAAAAAAACTGGCCAGAAGGGTATAATATAGTTGTTTTCGCAATTAAGAAACCAATACATCTTTCAAAAGAAGCATTGGAGTTTTCTTTATCATCGATTTTGAGAAAAATTCGTTAAAACAGTAAATAAATTATGCTCAGCATGTTCAGCACGTTTTTTCATGAGGTTTTTTATAAACCGCTCTACAATATTATCATCTTTTTTTATGATATGGCGTGGCATGATTTTGGTATCGCTATTATTCTCACAACAGTCTTGTTGAAAATTGTTCTTATTCCATTAACGAATAAGCAAATTGAATCACAGAAGAAGCTCCAGGAAATACAACCAAAAATCAAGGCCTTACAGAATAAGCATAAAGACAATAAAGAGCGTCAAACAAAGGAGATAATGAATTTCTACAAAGAGAACAAGGTAAATCCATTTGGAGGATGCCTCCCGCTCATTATTCAGATGTTTTTCTTCTTTGCTATTTATCGGATTATTTTTAACACTTCAGGAGGTGGGTTTGTGGTGAACGGATCTGATATGTATTCTTTTGTCTCGCATCCTGAGGCAATTAATCATTTGTTTCTCAACTTTTTAGACTTAACAGCGCCCAGTATCGTGCTCGCTGTAATGACAGCTGGAGCCCAGTATATTCAGTTAAAAATGATGATTAAGAGCCAGCCAAAGCAAGAAGAAAGCGTCTCTGGAGAGCCGGATATCGCGTCAATAATGAACAAACAAATGGTTGTTATTATGCCGGCCATGATTCTTATCTTTGGTATAAAATTGGCTGCCGCACTCACTTTGTATTGGTTTGTTTCAACACTCTTTATGATTGGACAGCAGCAGTATATACTCAATATTCAGAAGAAGAAGCAGGTAATCGCGTAATGAAAGCACGTCTATGCAAGCAACGCCAGAGGATGTAGAGAGTATTCGTGAGTTAGCGAAGGAATTAGCACAGAAGCTTGGTTTTCAGGCTGAAGTGACTATTTCTGATGATATTCTTGAGGAGGGCGTGCTCCGGGTCGCCTTGTCAGTCAAAGAAGATCAACATTTTCTCATTGGACAACGGGGAGCAAATCTAGCGGCATTGCAGCAAATCTTTCGAGCTTTGTGTCGGAAAAAGGGAAATCCTCTCCTCGGGGTAACACTCGATATCAATGACTATGTAAAAGAAAAAGAAACGCTTCTTTTACAGGATGTTGACAAAGCAGTTGCAGAGACGCTTGCCCAGAATGCCTCTGTCGCTCTTCGACCGATGTTTTCTTTTGAAAGGAAGATTGTGCACCGGTATCTTTCTGGGCATTCAAAAGTACGGACAGAAAGCGCTGGTTTAGGAGAGCAGAGAAAGATTTTCATTCGTCCAAAGATTTCGACTGACGACGTGCCAGAAATCGGAGAATAGAGTATCCTAGCAACATGGCCATTGCACGTAAAATTGCTTATAACGTGATTTTTAATTCTCTATTGAAGGCGGTATCCACGGTGATGCTGTCGCTTTTGCTTGTCCGATTGATTACGGGATACCTTGGACAGGACGGATTCGGGAAATACGCGACAGTGTTAGCATTCTTCTCGTTTTTTTCTGCTATTGGAGATCTTGGACTCGGGCAGGTAACGGCTCGGGAGATTTCAAAAGAAGGGGCTCAGGAAAGAAAAATTCTTGGAAATGTGATTGGTTTGCGACTGGTGAGTTCGATGCTCCTGATCATATTGGCTCCGGCTATTATCCTCTTCTTTGACTATTCTGTTGAGGTGAAATGGGGCATTTTAATCGTTGCCTGCGCATCTTTGTTCAGTTCCCTGTCTTTCGTGATGAATAGTATATTTCAGAAACGCATTGCAATGGATCGGGTTGCGATGGTTGAGTTTGTCGGAAAACTCATCCAAGTGGGTCTCATAGCGCTTATTGTGAAGTTTGATTTGGGCTTCTTGCCAATTGTTTTTTCTGTTCTGGTGGCGCTCGCATTTAATGCGGGCACTGTGTTTCTCGTAAGTCGTAAGTTCATTCATTTTTCCCCCCGATTTAACTTTTCATTTTGGAAAAGCTTCTTGAAAGAGTCCCTGCCGATGGGGGCGACGGCTATTATTACTTTCGCCTATTTTAAAACAGATACGATTCTCCTTTCTTTGTTTCAACCAAGTGCTGAGGTTGGTATCTACAACGTTGCCTACAAAATTATCGAAAATCTGGTTTTTTTCCCGGCTATGCTCGCTGGTTTGATTCTTCCTTTACTTGCGAGATATTTTATTTCAGATAAGGCAAAATTCAAAGAAATTGCCAATAAAACCTTTAAGGTATTTGTGATTATTGTCTTGCCCGTTGTGATCGGAACGGTGTTTCTGGCAAAAGACATTGTTTCTATTATCAGCGGACCCGAATTCTCTGCCTCGATTCCGGTGCTTCGTATTCTGGCCTTTTCTTTGGCATGTATCTTCTTTGGGCATTTTTTCAATATGATTCTTATTGTTGGTCATTTGCAGAAAAAACTCATGCAGGCGTTGCTCTTTGTGGCGGCTTTTAATATCACACTGAATTTATTTGTTGTATCGCGCTATTCATATTTTGGTGCAGCCACGGCCGCTGTCCTGACTGAGGGATTAGTGGTTTTACTCACTGGTTTCTTAGTTTATCGGAACCTCCATTTCTTTCCCCGATTTTCGGGTATTGGTAAGGTGATATTCTCGGCGGTTGGTATGGTAATTACGCTGTCTCTTCTTTTACATGCCCCATTTGTTGTCGCTGGGAGTGTTTCTTTGGCGGTGTATGCAGGATTATTGTGGCTTACAAGAGCTATTTCATCTTATGAGTTAGCGAGTCTCTTTGCGAAAGGAGACGACGAAAGAGGGGAAATCCAGTCTGTTCCCTAGTATTTGCTTTGAATGAGCATGCTTTTTGAGATGAAAAGGCATCCTTGCTGTTATTGATGAGAGTATGCGTTCGAGAGTATTTCTGTGAGGCTTGTCTGCGTCTTAAGGAAGCAATTATGGAACAAAATACAAAATTAGAGATGGTAGCAGCTATTCTCGTCAATTACGAAAGTGGAGATGATTTAGCGTCCGCACTTTGGTCATTGTCTCAATTAGAGAAGGCGCCAGACATGTTAATTGTGGTTGATAATGCCTCTCAAGATAACTCGCTTTGCTTGGCCGAAAAGGATTTCCCTCAGCTTATTGTTATCCGAAACTCCGAGAATGGTGGATTTGCAAAAGCAGTCAATCAGGGCCTACGAAAAGCAAAGGAGTCACAAGTAACGCATGTCTGGTTGTTTAATCCGGATGCTCGAGCGAGAAAAAACTCTTTATCCGCGCTTATTTCTGCTACACGGAATGTGCCGCAAGCAATTTTTTCTCCGGTTATCTTTGATAATCAAGGAGAGATATGGTTTGCTGGAGGGAGGCTTTCTTGGTGGCGCATGCGGGCGGTACATAGGCAGACAAGATGTACACAAAGTGAAAATGAGGACTTTTTGACTGGTTGTGCGCTCTTTATCCCCATGACGATTGTCGATATCGTAGGAGAATTTGATGAGAATTTTTTTCTGTATTATGAAGATACCGATTACAGCGTGCGAGCTAAAAAAGCGGGTTTTCAGTTGCGGGTGGTTCCCTTATCAATAGTCGACCACGAGGAAGTGAGTCAAGATAATCCTCAAAAAGTCTATCATTTGGTTTATTCTGGCCTGTTTTTCTTTTTTAAGCATACATCGGGCATAAAAACGGGATATTTGAGAATTTATGCTACAATACGAAGACTAAAAAATTGGTTGGATTGCTTGCTTTGGGGAGGAAAGGAAGCTGCTCTTGTACGGCAGGCTTATGGGGATTTTTTCCGAAAAACACATTAACCCAAAATATTCTCTTATTACCGTGAATTTTCGGAGCGCTTCCGCGCTCGGAAGGATGTTCCGGAGTCTTCCTTCGGATTTTTTCTTAGAGGGAGAAGTGCTGATTGTGAATAATGACAATGATGAGTCTAATTTCTTGGCAAAAATGTTTCAAGAAAAAGACCGTGTCAGTATTCTTGAAACAGGAAAAAATGTTGGGTTTTCGCGTGCTTGTAACCACGGTGCTTTGGTGGCGCAAGGAGAAATCTTGGTGTTTCTGAATCCGGACGTGCAATTTGATCCGCCTTCTTTTTGGTTGTGGCTAAAAGATGTATCTCAGAATACAAAGGTGATTAGTGCACCTACTCTTCTTCAATGTGGTTCTGAAGAGCCATGGAGTAGTGGGATAATTGTTTCTCCGTGGAGTATTCTTCTTCAAAATATTTTTCCATTTTCACGAATGTGGTCTTTTTTTGGAGAGAAGTCGCTTGGTTGGGTAAGTGGGGCAGCCTTCGCAATGAGAAAGACAGAGTTCCATTATTTGGGTGGTTTTGACGAGAGATATTTTTTGTATTACGAGGATGTTGATTTGGGCTATCGAGCCAAAAAAGAAGGATTCCGTATTCAGCGGCATCGCGAGGTGTATTTTTTGCATCGTGGCGGACTAAGTCACACCGAAGGAAAAGAAAAGCAGAAACAAACGTATTTTCATTCGCAGGATCAATATATTCGAGAACATTATGGTTTCATTTGGTCCTGTTTGCTTCGGTTTTTCCGATCGTGCCGTTTCGTTTTTTCTCGCATTGTATGCTAATCCTCCGATTTTTTCTTTTTTTTCTTCCATTTCAGTTTGCTTTGGCTCCCGTAGAAGGGATTGACCTTCCATTGGCGAGGGTTTTATCTGTGGCAATTTGTACAGGATGGTTTGTGTGGGGTGCGTGGAGGCTCTCGATAAAGATTCAGTGGAGCTTGCAATCCGCCCTTTTCCTTTCTTTTTGGTTTTTTCTTGGGCTCTCTGTTTTTTTTGCGAATGAGATCACATGGGCGTGGCGCAAGTTGTTCTTTTTGGTTTCGTTTTTACCGCTTTATTTCGTGTTTCTTGATCTATTAAATGAGAGCAAGCATCAAAAGATCGTTCTTGCCCGATCTTTGGTTCTTGGAGCATTTTTTTCATCTTTGGTTGGCTGTATTCAAGTGGCTCTCCAGTTTTTCGTATCAGTAGAATCATTGTTTTCATGGTGGACCAAAGACTTACTCCCCTTTTTTCTCGGAGATGCGTTTTCTGCTATTGTAGCAGCGTACCCAAGTTTACTGGTGAATCTTTCGGGAGTGACCGTTATGCGTGCGTCAGCTTTTTTCCCTGATCCCCACATGCACGCATTTTTTCTTGGTTTAGCTCTTCCTCCCGCGGTATTTTTGGCCTGGTATGAAAAAAAAGCACTGTGGAGGTGGATAGCAGGTGTTATTTTGGTGGCAGATCTGCTCACATTTTCACGTGGTGCGTATCTTGGCCTCGCATGCGCTCTTTTAGGAATCTCCCTTTACTATATTCTCGCTTTTCGGAATATCAGCACGCGGAAGCTTTTTGTCGGGATTTCCTTGATTGTTCTTTTCTTTCTTTTCCCAAACCCGGTAACGCATCGGTTTTGGTCGAGTTTTTCACAAGAAGATGGCTCAGTATCTGCTCGGCTTAGCCTGTATGAAGAGGCTGTAACACACATTGGCGAGCATCCTTGGATAGGTGCGGGACTTGGAAACTATCCGTTGGTCGTGAAGCCATCAGCCGATCAGCGTGACCCAATATATGTACATAACCTCTGGCTTGATTTGACAGTCGAAATAGGAATTATCGGGACACTTTTTTTCTTTCTTTTCTTCGCTCGAACGATTCGGGCCTCATATATACAAAGTAAACAGAGAAAAAATAGCATATACTTAGCGGTCTTCTGCTCATTACTGATATTTTTTGGACATTCATTGGTTGAAACCCCTCTGTTTTCTGTTCAGGTGTTACCCGTTCTGCTTTTTATTCTGGCGCTTGGAAACACATCTTATGAACAAGAATAACCGGCTTTTTGTATTGTTAATGTGTGTTTGGTTTTTGCCATTTGCTTCAGTGCAGTTACTTCCCTATGGTATACCCCTGTATCCAATTGAAGTGATTCTATTGGGGGCGTGTCCGTTCTTGTTTGACAGAAGAGTTATAAATATCTTTCGAACTCAAGTTTGTCGGAATATTTTCATTTTTGCTCTTTTATTATGCGGAGGTACTCTCTTTTCTTTTCTTTCTCACCCTGTGACGTTTACTGGTCTTGGTCAACTGAAAAGCTTTTTCTTTTTCCCTGTTGCGCTTTGGTTATTTGCCACGCCCGTTTTGAGTGAATTTAAGCATCGAGAGCGCGTGTTTTGGCATTTACGCTGGATGTTCCTCGCAGCTGCTGTTTGTGCGGCCTTAAGCGTGTTTTTCGGTGGACTGACCTATGATAACCGTTTGAGTGCCTGGTTTCATTCATCGAATCTCCTCGCTATTTTTTTGTTGCCTGGGGTAGTAATTTGGTGGGTGTATATACTTTCAAAAGAGCGGGTGTTTGTATATGAGGGTATTGCCTGGATATTGATTACCGGAGTATTTGTTGCTACTCAGTCATACGGTGCTTTGATAGCTGCTTTCTCAACCACACTGTCTTTCCTGTGGATATCTCGTGCATATATCTATTGGAAACGCCCCGTGCTCAAAATTATGCTGGCAGGCCTCTTCATTTTGAGTTTGGGCATTTTATTGGGTGGAGGAGGAGCGGGAATAACAAAATGGAAGCTTCTTATCACTGGCGATGAACGCTCCTCTCTTTCATCTAGAGAGATTATTTGGAGGTCGGCATGGAAAATGATAGAGGACTCCCCTCTGACTGGTATCGGTCCGGGACGCTTTCAAGACGTTTATCTTGAATACCAACATTTTTATCCGCCATACCTTGAGTGGGCCGTTCCCCATCCGCACAACCTGATTCTATCGTTCTGGCTTTCATCTGGGATTCTTGGAGTATTGGCATGTTTTTGGCTTTGCTTTTCTCTTTTATATTCGTTTAAGAGAATACCGTATGAAACAGAAAAAGCGCTTGTCGGGGCACTTTTACTTGGAGTATTTATTGTTGGGTTGGGGGATGTCCCCTACTTTCGAGCTGAGTTTTGTTTTTTCCTTTGGTTGTTACTGGCTCTCTTATCAGGAATGTCGCTTGAGAAGAAAACTGCTTTGAGCTAAAGAACTGAGAAAAACGAATGCACAATGTTTAAAACTCAATTATATATAGTTTTTGATTTTTTCTTTCAATAAAGTAGAGAGCATCTTCTTTGAATGAAAGAAATAAATTGCTGGCATCATAAGACTCTGTTAAGTCCTTGAGATCAACAAGTCGTTCAGCTTTATTCGTGTCTGTGTCCATTCTCCAGAAAGAATCTTGGGAATGGAGATTCTTTTCGTAATAATCATTTGGCAGGATAGCTGACTCGGGAAGAGAGCCGGGAAGCGCATAGTAGAGTATGTGCCCATTCTTTGACCAAGTTGCTTTCCCGATAAATGAAGCAGCATTATCTAAAGTTCGAAGCTCGCCACCTGTAGCGTTCATGAGCGAAAGGATGGATTTTTTTGGATCAGAGGAATCTGTACTACTCATAAGAATGCGATCACCCCCCGGAGACCATAAGAAGTCAGCGCCCAATCGATCTGAGAGAACGAATTTTGGTGTACCACCCGTGAGGGCTACGGTACCTAGCGATCCTTTGTCTCTCGCTCCAGGTCGGTGCCAAAAGCTTACAAGAACACTGGTGGGTACCGGGGCCACAAAAAATTCCTTGGTTCCGAGTGGGGTAATACTTTTCCAGTCTTTCCCATCTGGAGAAGCAATGTTCAAGGTTCTCTCATTGGTTTTTGGGTCGGTGTACTGATAAAATATTTTACTTCCAGTGTTGTCCCAGACAACTCTCGACATTTCGGGTTTGAGAGGAACGAGAGTTTTTAGGCTAAGATCGGCTGTGTGCCACAAAGAACTGCCATTAGCAAATTTGATCTGTACCAAAACTCGTTCTTTTGATGGTGACCAGACAATACGAGTTGGTACCCCAGGGAGATTGGAGAGCAGTATTTCCTGATCTTTGCCATCCAGAGAAGATTTTTGGAACGCCTGTTCATCGAGAGAATAGTAGAGGAGAGACCGACCATCCGTAGTGGCACTCAGAATTCGCGCCTGAAGGACAGGTGATATATTGGTAGATGCTTTGAAAACACTCAAAGGCGAGGCTTCTTTGACAATAGTCCCGGGCTCCGAGACGGTGGCTACATTAGAGTTATTCTTAAAACCAAAATTGTACACCCCCCAAAAAATAAGGAGAATACAAAAAATGCCGACACTTACTCCAAAAAAAGTTTTCATAAGAGGGGATTAACTGGAAAATTTAATATGAAAATGAGGAGCAGGTTCAACGTACCCACAGTTATACGCGGCTTCGCGGCTGTCATTGTCCGAACAGATGGCGCTGATGTTATACTGACTTGTCAAGACAGATTTTTGATTACGGAATTTATCTTCAAGACAAGAAGTCTCACTAACATCAACAATTGGCTTTCCTGGGCCATGACTCACGTGCCCAGTCTCAGTCCCGCCAGTGACATTGAATGTACAGCCGGATTTTTCTTTGAGGGCAATGACATTGGCGATGGTGCTTTTTGGTATACCTTCGAGACTGGTGCAACTTTTGTTATTTTGGTTGCTACAGTTTCCTGAACTGGTAACCATAATTCCTTTGGCACTGAGGGCGGCAACAGCACCGTCGTGCGTATATGTCTCACCGGAAGAAGCACCCTCTGTCGGTACGCTCGAACCCGGTTGAGAGGAACTAGCTGGAGTGGAACGTGGTGAGAGTGAATTGATGCGGAGCGTGAGAAGGTCGGGGTTAATGATGTAGAGGATAAGATACGAAACGAGCGCAAGAATGAGGCCAAAAATCGCGTCAGTAATGATGCCTTTCGCTTTTCCAGCCTGAGACGTATTCCCAGCACTCGTGAGATAGATAAAACCACCCACTGAAATCATAAAAACTGCCGAAATAACAATAATCATCATTGTGGCATTCAGAATCGCTTGTAAATAGCTTGGCAAACTTCCTGTCGCGCTATTCTGGCCAGGTATTTTTTCGAGAAGGGTATAGTTAAAATTGCTTTTAGCAGCCAATCCCGCAGAAGAATAATCATCCTGTGGTCCGGAGGCAGTCGCTCCAGATCCGGATTTGACAGGCGCTTCTTCGAGAGCGGCCGTGTAGCTTCCTGCGGCAAAATTCTTTTGAAACTCCGTCAGCGCAGCGGCTCCAGTGAGGACGTTCCCCTCTTCATTTCTGACGATTTTACAACAACTTTGAACGTTTACATTGCATTTTGCTACCTCAGTCTCATCGTCCGAACAGTTACTTCCAAATGTAGATCTTTTACAAGTGCCAAGCACGGCTTGGCATTCATCTGGACTAAAAATCTCTGCCTCTGCACTTGGCACAATAATTAAAAAGCTAAACAAAAACACGAGAACAAAACAAAAATTTGAAAAATACATGGAGCGCATAATTATTTTTTTTTAGTATAGCACGAAATCATTTCTCGTTATAAATAAACGCTCCCCTAGGAGAGCGTTTATTTACTAAAAATAGCTTAACTAGAGAAGATTTTAGAAATCCCAGCTTCCATTCATGCTAGTCGACTGAGTGTAATTGACAACGGTTGTTTCAAAGAAATTCCCCTTGTCACCGTTCACATCTTGGAGCCGATCAAGATGCTTATAGGGATTGTCTATAGCATCTGGGTAGAGCGGGTCGATATTGAGCATTGCCAGACGCTTATTGGCGAGCCATTTGGTGTAACTCTCGGTGGTTTTACCATTTACTCCGGGGATTTTTTCGCCGAGTATATGCTGCCCCCATTCAATTTCTTGTTGAACCGCCTCTCTCATCATGCTTAGGATGAGCGCTTCATCGTAGAGTTCAGGGAATTCCTTTTTGATATCACGAATAATATTGGCAAATATGGTGACGTGAGTGAGCTCATCTCGGCGAATATATGCAATCATGCGGCCGGTAGCGAGCATTTTCATGTGGTAAACCAAGGTATCGAAGAAGGCAAAACCATTGTAAAAGTAGATTGATTCGAGGAGAAAGTTTGCGACAATGCCCCGAAAAAAATTCTTGTCAGACGGGTGATCGATAAAATCCTGATAGATTTGCCCGATGTATTCGTTCCGACGAAGGAGAATACTGTCATTTCGCCAGAAATAATATATTTCATCGCGTTCTTTGCTCTCCACTACCGTTTCAAGTATGGTGGCATAGGATTGTGAATGAATCGCTTCTTGATACGCCTGAATAGAAAGAATAAGGTTGACTTCCGGAGAGGTGACGTAGTCGGAAAAATGAGGGAGATTTACTGTCTGAATGGAATCCAAAAAGATTAAAAAAGACAGAATACCTTTGTAAGCCTGTTGTTCTTCAGGTGAAAGATCATTATGGAACATACGAGCATCATCCTTGAGTCCAGAAACCTTCTCCGGTACCCAAAAATTTCCGATCATGACCTGATAGAGAGACTTGGCCCAGGGGTACTTGGTCGCATTGAGATTAAAGAGACCCGTAGTAGAGCCTTTAATAATCGTTCTGTGTTCAGTGGTGTCATCTCCTTTTGGATTGAAGAGTTTGTTGGCATGAAGTGTTTCTGGCATAGGAGTCTAAAGAGGGCTTAAAAAGTACGAGGTAATTTATTTGACAATTCCTTTTCACGGAGCTTTAACTGGGGCAGTTTTGCCTTTAAGAAAACATTTCTATCATCTCGAGAAGAAAAGTCTTTTCTTAACCGCTACAGCTGACACAGTCATCTTTTATTTCACCGGACAAGCTACGCACATAGTAAACAGTTTTAATCTCTTTTTCCCAGGCTTGCATGTAATATCCGTATAATTGAGCGGGACTGACATGTGACGGATCAATCATCCATTCGAAACTAATAGACTGATCCACCCATTTGTACACAACAGCAATCAAATCAATGACATCACTCATATCCACATGAATGTATTCTTTGTAGAACCAGAAGTTCTCTTTGGAAAGTTTTGGTGCCACACGAATAGTGGGAGCTGAAAGATTGGTCTCGATGAAATATCGCTTATAGATTGGTAAAAGTGCGGCAGTAGTACCGACAACACCGGCGGTTGAGGTATTAGGAGCAGGCGCGGTGTGATAGGCAAAGCGCACACCATGCTGCTTCATATCTGCAAATAGAGTCCGCCATTCCCTTGCAAAAGGAGTATTTTTTTCGTACCAATTAAGTTCACGTCCTAAGAGACGACCTTTGGAATACTCGCTCCCCTTGAAAAGTGAGTAGCTACCCCTTTCTTTCGCGAGATCGATAGAAGCGCGATAGGTATGAAACGCGTAGCGTTCGAAGAGGCGATCGGTTTCTGTCCGAGCTTCTTCGGTATCGTAAGCGATTTTTCGTGTTGCCAGATATTCAGCGAGTCCAAGATATCCAACCCCGACACTTCGATAGCGAAGGGCGGTTCGCTCGGCTTCTTTGATCGGATAGTAGTTCAGGGTGATAACATTGTCTAAGACGCGCATGAGAATAGGAAAGACGTCAGCGATGACCTCTGGCGCATGGACGGTGGCGATATTTACCGATGCGAGATTACAAACCACCAGATCTCCTGGTTCGTAGCGGAGGATAATTTTACCATCTTCAATCGTTTCTTCCACGAATTTTGAAGCAGAGGTGTTTTGACAGATTTCGGTACACAGTTGGGTAGAATAGATGTTGCCAGCATGCTTATTTGGGTTGAGCCGGTTGACAGTGTCGCGGAAAAATACATATGGCATGCCCGTTTCAACCGTTGTCTTAAGAAATTTCTTAAAGATTTCCTTTGCCTTGACGGTCTTCTTCATGGTGAGACGTTCATCTCGCTCAAGTTCTTCATAGAACTGATCAAAACTTTCCTCAAAGTGATCCTGGAGACATTTTCCATAGAAAGCATGTACTTCATGAGGGTCAAAGAGAGTCCAGTCTTGATCTTCACGGAGACGCTTCATGAAGAGATCGGGAATAGAGATGGCCGGAAAAATATCGAAGGCCTTGGCTCGAATATCACCAGTTTCTGTTTGTAGATCGAGAAAATCATAAATATCGAGATGCCACACGTCGAGTGTGACGGAAATTGCTCCCAGTCGCGCACCAAGCTGATTCACCGCAATGGCAGTATCATTGATCACTTTTACCCAGGGATTTACTCCGCCAGACAT
>CAZDRG010000012.1:0-20053 GCA_964508015.1 uncultured Bdellovibrionales bacterium | reverse complement strand
GTTCTCAAGCAAAGGAAAAGGCGGGAACCCTCTGTAAATCAGGTCACCCGCCTTCTCACTTGTAATTCAATTATAGCAGGTTCTAAGCCAAAAAGCAAGTGTTTTGGCCTCTTTAGGATGGACTATTTCCTTTGGAGATACTTCTGTCGCGTATGTTCAGGGAAACGTTCAATAGCGTAACGGAGCATCGTGCGAGGCATCTCCAGTGTCCGATTGTCCAAAAAATCCATCAAAGGCTTTGCGCCGCAGCGTTTATCGACTTCCCGCAACATCCAGCCGACGGCTTTCTGAATGAGGTCATGAGAATCATGGAGGAGTATATCCGCTATTTCAAAGCATTCCTGATGTTTTCCCCTCCTGATCCAGGCAAAAGTCGACACAATGGCAATTCGCCGCTCCCAAAGCGACTGACTCTTCGCCAAACTCCGCAAAAGACCGATATTCAAGCCTGATTCTACCAGATATTCACCCACAATACCCGGGGCCGTCACATCGACCAGATCCCAATTATTGATTCTCTCTGTGTGTACCAGATAAAAATCAAATATTTCTCTTTTTTGAGCTATTTCTGATATCGAAAACCGGTACGTCAGTATCAGAAGCGCGGTCAGACGATGCTCATGCCACGGGCTTATCAAGAGCTTTTTTATCTCAGAGAAAGGCAAATCTTGGTACTTTTTGGCTAGAATACGCTGTTTCGGCACAGTTACTCCCAAAAAACGGTCTCCCTCACCGTATTCCCCTGGTCCCGTTTTGAAAAACCGAGCTAATACCAGAGATTTTCCCTTATCTGAAGCCTCTTTGAGACTTTCAATGACTTCTTGAGCTGTCATAGAATGTTGAATTTGAAGGCTTATGTAAGCCAGTATATCATACTATGGCTTATAATCAACCATTTTCTGTTTCAAATAACACAACAGCCCATCTGTACTTCTTTTCTCACTTTTTTGCTATTGACTTTTTGACTTTTTTTTGCTATAATAGAGAGTTGCAAATTGAGTGGTGAAAGGAGTAATCCGGAAGCCAATGACAGGTTCGCGCGCTAGGCAACACCCGCGCATTGACAATTGAAAAGGAGAATTATCATGTTTGAATGGCTCGGTGCACTAGGAAAAAACTTCGGTGCTCACAAAGCAGTCGACTTCGCTGTCAACTGGCTGCAGTCTGATAGCGGCAAGAAGGTTGCCGAACAACAGGTAACGGGTTTTCTTGGCCTCTCCAAAGTGGACGAGAGCATTATGGCCCACCTGATGTCAACGCTGCAACAGTTCTATCCGAAAGAATATGTTGCTGTCAGAGACTTTTTGGCAGCTCTCAAGGATAGTGAACGCGCAAGAGTGAGAGAGATACTCGGAATGATTCAAGTGCTCCCACCGGTGACACAAAGGATTCCAACTCCGGTTCTTGGAGCAGACGGGAAACAAATCACGGAGGGAGGAAAGCCGAAATTCACTGAAAGCGTCTTTGCTCCAACGGTTGAATTTACCCGCGAAGATCCGCGGATCATCATCTTGGTGCAACTCGGCAGATGCATCCAGAGCGCAGGAAGCGCGGCCCAAGGAATCGAGATAGGTAAACGCATGCTCGTCGTAACCGGCATGCTCCTCGACAAAACCGTTCTGGAGCGAATTGGCGGCGCTCTGTCCATGAGTAAAGAACGCTTCATGGCTGGGGTCTATTCTGCTTTTGGCGCACAGGATTACACTCATCTCGTGCAAATCATTGAGACGCGTACGCAACAATGGGAGCGCGACCTGGAGCACAAGCAGAGGCTTGGACTCTGGGGATGGTTTCCGACCGACAAGCCGGCCACGATGATTGTCTACACGCTCATCATCGCAGCCATCATCTACATGGCCGTGACACTCGCCACTCTTCCCCCACTCTAAGGGAGAAAGGAAATATCATGTGGGATATCCTCTATCGGGGACTGCGGGCGCAGTTCCTGTCCAGGTCGATTGACCTGAACAACTTCTACCGGGGGCTGTATACCCGGGTAATCCTGCTCCTCTTGCTAACCGGACTCACGGCATTGTTCTTGAATGCCACCGGGCATAGGGGAATCAACATTGCCCTGATTATCCCGGTCGTACTGGCCATTGGGTACTTTGGGTTCCAACCATTTTACCTGCTGACCATCGCGGTCACGGCAAAAGTAGTCGGATTCAAGCCGGCAGCCGCTCTCGAGACGTGGAAAAAGTTCTGCATCCACGCAGGGCTGTTTGCATCGGTCTTTCTCCTCACCCTCGGCATTGTGCCGATACGGGAGAATGTCGGAGCGGCATTCCTCATCATTGCATCTCTCGTTGTCCTAGGCCTTCTGGTCTGGGCTTTCAAGAAGGATGCGAAATGGTACCAGAACTATATTCTGGGTCTAGCAGTAGTCGGTGTGGTCATCGGCGTGGTCAGTCTGATGTCGCCGGCTCAAAGAATCAGCGTCATCGGGTTCGACCCCTTGCGGTCGTTCACAATCAGCCCGCAGCAAGATCATGCGCGTCGCATTCTGGACGAAGAAAACGCAAGAAGGGATAATGCGGCGGCGAAGGAACTCGAAAAAAAACGCGGGCAATCCCTGACCAATAAAGAACGTGCAGAGATTCGTGCCGCAGCCGAAGGGAGAGGCCCGATGCTTCAGCAAGGCAAAGCTGCCCTAGCTGGAGAAGTGCTCACTTACACGCTGAACTCCCTCCGCCAGCCAGAGCAACTCTGCGGCCTGGAAGCAGGAAAGAGCTACATGTACACACTTACGGAAGGAGAAAAAATCCGCGTTCGCTACAAAAACGATCGGTCACTCTCTGAAAGCAATATGAACGGAAGGACCATCGAAACGAACGGCGAAGCCCTCCCCTTCGCTGGTATGGACAAGGGCTGGGCACTCACCCTCAACGGCACCCTGCCCGGCAACAAGGCTTCGGCAGATGAGAGTGGCTGCTTCACGGTCGCCCTCAATCTGACCCAGCAGATTATGGATGCCTACGAGATTGACGGTGGAAGACATATCGTCAAAATCCGGCTCCATGCTGGACCACTCGCTGCACTACGCAGCTGGTAAGAAGTGAGACACTCAAAAAGCGGCAACGTGTAACAACACGGCGCCGCTTTTTTCTTTGCTCTAAAAACCCTTACATAAAAAACTTCGTAATCTGCCGAATGAGAATGAGCGCGGCCAGTGCCAATGCAATACCGATGACAGCGGCGGTTGCCATTTTCTTGGCTGATTTGGCTTTATCATCTGCTCCAGCTGAACCCATATAAGCTAATCCGCTCACCACCAGGAGAATAGTCCCCAAAATACCGATGATAGAAAGGATGAATTTCAAGACATTGAGTGCAATACTCACGAGGCTGAGTCCTTCGCTCGGTCCAGATACGCCAAAAATACTGTAGATTTCTTTGAGAAAAGTCGGTGCAGCAAGCGCAATAGCGAGACCAATCAGAGAAGCGGTCATAGCAACCTTGCCTTGTTTGATATTGGTTTCACTGACCCCACCAGTCATATAGAGAAGTGCTCCAATGATGAAGAAAATAAGAGCAAGCGTCACGACAATACCACGAAGCCACGGGAGGATACCCTCTGTAAAAAAAGACTCAAGCGAAGTAAAACCAAGTGGATTTGGTACCGTCACCACTCCTGTGGCACCCGAGCCAGATCCACTAGCAGCTACTGCTCCCGCACAACAAGATTGTCCTGCCCCACATCCAGTCGCAGGTGAAATCAGATCGCCAGTTGAAGCACACGCCGCCTGACAAGAACCAGAACGGCCTCCACCGGTGCATGCTGTCACCCCTCCTGCACCAGGAACAGAAGCAGAAGCGCTTGGCGTAAAACAGCAAAGCACCTCTTCACCTCCAGATTGAATACAACTACTCGGACGTATACCAAGCAAGTCACCGATACACGCAGAGTCTTGCAGACATTTTCCATCCTTAGAGCCAGCCTTCGACACATGGCATGGCTGATTTAAATTGTCGATTATCGGTGGCTCGTCTCCCGGATCTGGACTGACGTTCATGCGCAGAGGAAGACCCGCCAATGCAAAATCCGCCGCAGTCATCCCGAAGATACAGAGAATAAAGAGTAGATTGAATGTCAGTAAACGCATAAAATAACCTTACGGACAGCTAGAAACCAAGCCAACTATTAATCTGAATAATAGCTATTACGCCAGACAGTGCAACAATAAGCCCAACAATAGACCACTTCATGTGTGATTTGGCAGTCTCAACACTTTTTGGATCACCCAAAGCAAACATATATTGCAAACCGGCAATCACAAATGAGATCACGGTAACCATACCGAGTACCGTCAGTATCCAACTGAGAAAAGTTGCCAACACGCATAACACTGGACCAGAAAAACAAATAGCAGGAAAAGAAAACCAATTTCCGAATCGCGTCGATACGGCCCCAGTCGACAAGCCCACTCCCGTAGGAATACAGGTGCCACCTTCCAGAGACGTTCCAGCCGGACAAGATACTCCACCGCTCCCGGATCCGCTGGGGTTACCAGCCCCTACACCGGTAAAAGGAGGTCCATTTGCTCCCGAGCCAGAACCACTGGCACCAGAGCCTTCTTCCGAGCCAGAACCACTGGCAGCAGGAGCCGCCCATTCACTTGCGGACTCTGCAGATTTAACCACGCAACAAACATTCATATTACTCGTACATGCGATATTCCCTACAGGTTCTTCATTCGCGGCGGGACACGCATTAGGCTTGCATATTCCTCCGAAATCAATGCACTCTGCATCGGTTGCCAATGCTTGATTAGTAAGTCCGGCAAAAAACCAACCAGAGAAAACCATGAGAATCCATATAAAATATTTTCTCAGCATAGCTGTACCCTTATACATTAATTTATTCATCATAACACAATTGGAATCAAACAAAAAAAATATCTGCCAGAAGCAGATATTTTTTCGGAAAGATTTTCCTCTATTCAAAACTAGAACGTTGTACTGCTCCCGCTCAGCAATGCCTGAACTGCGGTGACGACAACCCAACCTGCAAGTGCCACGAGCACTCCCATGATAGACCAGGTCATCTGCGCTTTCGCCTTCTTCTGCTGCGCCTCATCTCCAGCTGCGGTGAGATACAGGACACCCGAAATCACGAAGCCAATAATTGCAAAGACTCCCAAGAGACCCAGCAACCAATTCATGATATTGCTAATGATATCAAAGAGACTCCCCGTTGGAAGAGTTCCTGCTCCTGCTGGGGCAGTCGTACTCCACGCTGCCGAAGCGGCAACCGGAAATGACAACACAGTAAAAAGAACCGCATAGAACATGTTTTTCATATTTTTCATATTCTCACCTCCTTTCTTTTTTGTTTGTTGATTTTTGTTTTTTTTGCTTTTTTCTCCTACAAAAGACGCGTAATTTGCTTCACGATAATCAGCGCCGCCAAGGCAATACTCGCTCCAATAACACTCATAGCCGTATACTTCTTTGCGGTAGATATTTGGCTGGTATCTCCAGCCGCTGTCATATACATGAGACCAGAAATTACTAATGCTAGTATAGCAACGATTCCTACCACCGACAAGACAAATGTCAATATCTTCATGAGAATCGAAGCAAAGTTTGGCGCATCAGAAATAACACCAGCGAAGACGGGCTTATTTAGTAGTAACAGCACCGTACTGAAAATCCAAAGACGCATTAAATACATACTACTTCATCATTGATTGCACCCGCTGGACATACTGCTGTGTCGCGCTAAAACCTCCTGGATCAATCGGGCACTGCCACGCGGGAATTGATTTCCCCTCAACCGCTGGGCAGTTTGAGGACACCGCAAAAGCTGGTTTTTTTCCTGGTGAATTCGCCACTGAATTTCCCGGACCTGCATTATAAGACGCAATCAAATCGTCACAGCCCGTATCATATGCCGGACTCCCTGAGACGCTCATGGTTGTTCCAGAGAGAACAAAGCCGTTACCGATATTGAATGTACCACTATACCCACCGATAATTCCTGCATATTGCTTGAACAAATCTGCGGCCATCGAAATACTTTCTCTCGGGTGAGACTTCAACCAATCACAGCTCTGCTTAGCGGTCGCTGGCATAAACTGCATGAAGCCACATGCCCCAGCCGGACTGGTTTTGTTTGGGTCACATGAGGATTCATTGGCAGCAATTGAACGCAGAAGCTTCGCCGAAACGCCAGAAGATGCTGCAACCGCATCAAAATCAGATTGATACGCATCACATCCCTTAGGTAGAGTCCCCGTAGCTCCTGCTCCGCCACCAGTACCTCCGCCTCCTGCTCCGCCACCACCCTTTCCGCTGCTAGCCAGAGATTGGGTGCTACACGTAATATTAAATCCGCCAGCTGATCGTAGCCCAACAATGGGATTTTTAGCCGGATCAGTTTCCTGAGCAAAAAGTAAGAGCACAGTATTTACAATAAGCCAAGCGCCAAGCATTACCGAAATACCAATGAGCGTCGACTTAATTCCTGATTTTGCCTGATTAATCATGCCTGGATTACCAGTTGAAACAATATACCAAATGCCCATCGCGGTAATAATAACCAATCCAATCGCGAGCATTACCTTTAAACCCCAGTCCATCACCACCTTACCGCCAACAATGATATGGCAAAGTGTGCAGGGCGCCATCTCATCAGCAGTACCAGTTGCTCGACCACAAGGAACAAAACCATCCGCTAATGATATTTCCGGCATCAAAAGAGCGCATGTTCCAACCAGAAAGAAAATCCATCCAAAGAATACTCGCCTCATATATTTTATTGTGTATGGCTACTTACTGAAGCGTATTTATACGCTGTTGGGCTAAAGATAGAGCTTCCTGCAATGATATCTCTCCTCGATTCACACTACGAATCATATCATTCATTATTTTTTCAATTGCGTCAGCATCTCTCTGCCGAAAATTCTTTGCAGTCAGGTTGGCGATTGCGAATGGTCCAAGAACAGGGTCACTTCGCTGCTTCTCAATTAAATCTCGACGCGCTGCCGGCTTACGAGTTATCTCAAGATATTTCTCCGCTGGATCAAAAGCAAGCGTGAAAGAAGCCAGATTTCCCGTCAGTCCATTACGAAGAGTTATCTGTCCTTGTGGATGTGGCATCGTCATGTACGCCAGCAACTGCCATGCCTCGTGTTTGCGGAGCTCATTCTGTATCCCCTTATCTTGTGGAAGCAATTCCTTGGCGCTTACATTCTCAGTTGAAATCTCATGATTTTTTGCCACTACGAAAGTCCAATAATCCGCGTAATTCTTGGGAGCGATACCTTCAAAAGAAGGGAGAGGAGCCACCGCTATATTAAGTTTGGCATTTTTCTGGCGAAGCGTCTCGTAGCGCCACGAGTAATTCACCATCATCGCCAATCGCCCTTCATAAAAGGCATCCATCGAATAGTGCATATTCGGATTCCAGGTATATACGCTTGAACGGACATTGGAAAAAAGCATGTAATATTCAAAAGCTTTTGGCGCTGCATCTGTACGGAAAAAATTAACATTCCCGAATTGATCATCTATTTCTGCTCCAATACCAAACATCAGTCCCAGAAGAATAGCTGGTGCCCGATTAATATTATCCGCAGTGCCAAACGCAAGAGCTGATTGAACGATATTGCCGAACTGATCTATGCGCGTCAATTTAGGAGCAACAACCAGGAGCTCTTGCCAAGTTTTCGGCGGGCTTGTAATGCCAGCGGCATTAAAAATATCCCGATTATAGTACAAGGCAAGCGAATCCACTGACAGGGGTAGTCCATAAATCTTTTTATCCGATAGATCAATAAAGTCATACGCGACCACATCGACAAAGTTATCCCGTACTTCCTTTTCATTCAGTTGATACTCTGGGGCTGGAACAATCTTGTCTTGAAATTCGCTCATCCACGAATTGCGAATAACAAAAATATCTGGGCCGTTTCCCGCAGCCAGAGCGTTCAGAAGCTCTTTTTTGTAAGTTTCTTCTCCAAATTTTCGATACGAAATATTGCCAACAAATGGATTCACCCCTCGGTACTGTTGGAAAAGCACATTGTAGACATCTGAATCATCAAATACACTCCATACCTCAAGCGGCATACTGTATGGTGTACCTTGCGATTTATCTCTGAAACCACAGCCAGAAAGAATCACCAAAGAACTCATCAGAAGAAAAATCCCAAGAATTTTTTTTGTACATCGCATAATACTTTTCTGATAGAGAAAGCCGCCTCTCAAAATGAACCTCAACCGAAACAAATTACACTTTTTTCATCAAAAAAGCATAGTGGTAACCCCCGGCCGAAAAACTCTTCTCCAAAGAAAGCCCCGATGCCAAGAGAAGCATTTTGAGCTCTTCTGGATCTATGCGGAGTTTCTTGTCTGGCCCGAGCGCACTTGCCTTTGGATTCCACTCCATGACGATAGCATGTCCGCCTGGTTTCAACACTCGTGCCACTTCAGCAATAATGATATTTTTATGTTCATTCTGAAAAAGCATATCTTTCAGAATTGCCCAGTCAACACTAGCCAGGCCGAGAGCAGAGCCTTCTTCACGCTCGAGATTTACCCGTTTCGTCACAATATTATGTAAACCCATGAGCTTTGCATGGCTTTGAACGGCCTCGAGCGCTTGTGGTAAAATATCCAACGCAAACACCTTGCCATCCGGCCCAACTGCTTTGGAAAACTCAAAAGAAAAATACCCTGATCCGCATCCAAAATCAGCCACCATTGCGCCTGGAGCAATGTCAATTTGACTGATGACTCTCGCTGGATCTACAAAACTCGCACCCTCAGGATTCATCATATACACTCTTTTATCTCTTGTTTTGTTCTTGCAAAAATTCCTCTTCCATTGTACAACATATTAGTATCTCACTCAAATCTCATGCTGAGGGAAATCAAGAATATTTCGAGATGAAAACCTTGAAAAGCGTGAGAAGTTTGTCTGCCACTGACTTGGGCAGGTTTACAGTCCCCCCTGCCGCGTGGAGCGGCTTGATTTTTTGAAAGAAGCAACTACCAACGGAGAGGTGTCAGAGTCCTGCCAGAGGCAGATAAAGGTCGAAGCTTGTCCGCCTTCGGCGGAGTACCGGTTTCGAAAACAATGAAAAAATGGAAAGGTGACCGAGTGGTTGAAGGTACCGCTCTCGAAAAGCGGCGTACCCGAAAGGGTACCGAGAGTTCGAATCTCTCCCTTTCCGCACAAAGCTCATAAGGTAGAGAGACCCAAGGTCTCCGCAAAATGAGCAACAAAAAAATAAATGAATACTAATGGCGATAAAAATGATATGGCCGAGGATAAGAATGCCACTGAATTAAGACTGGCTCAATTAATTGATGAATCTTACGCTGCTAGAAGAATTTATTGGCCAGCTTATACTTGGCTGGTGCAAACGAGTTATTCAAATTTCATTGCAAAAAACGAGGCGGATCTTTCTGCTAGATTTCCAAAAATCGATAAGGATGCTCTAATTAACCATATCAGCGATTTGTTTAATAAAGTTAATGCTACTTTTTATCATTTGCAACAGCTCAAGGCCTCAGAAGAAAAAGCAGTTGGAATGGGATTGAGACTGGCGACAACATCTCCTCCGGAATTTGAGAAATCTATAGGAATAGCAGGAATATATTACGAACCTACGCAATATGAATATGAAGCTCTTTTGACTAGTGCTAAGACCGCTATGGACATATTGACTATAGTAATCGCAAAAAGCATTGGAAGAAAAGAAGATAACATAGTGAGTTTTTTGCATGTCTTAAATCAAGCAAAGAAGCTTTCTTTTATAGAAACAAAATTAAAAGCTGTTTTAAATAAATTCTCGACCTTTATTGATACTTTCAGTAGAAATGTGTCTAAAAGAAATTATGCGGTTCATAATGGATCTTTACCAATTGGAACAATAAACGTGCCCATTAATAATCCACATGCTCCAATAATTAAGTCAAAAGCTCACGATCCCCGCAGACCAATTTCAGAGCAAATGAGAGAAATCCATCAAGTCATGAATTTGGAGGATTACTGTGAAAATGTGTTTTATTCTATGGCAGATATTGTTGTTGATTGCTTGGAAATTTTGCTAGATACCAAGTTTGATAAAGGCTCAAGGGCTAGCCTTCAGGATGAGCGGATGAGACAGTAACCTGTCTTATTTCCCAAAATGAGACAGGGGATGTCCCGTGTCTCATTTGTCTCATTCCTGCCTGCCGGCAGGCAGGTTGCCCTCAAAAACCCGACCCTACCTCTTTAAATCACAATGTTGGACAAACCCCCAAAAAAGCCTTGCAATTCCTTATATTCGTGGGTTCCAGACCGACGTAGCCCGCCAAAATTACGGGGTCAAAGCATCTCTAGACACTCTCGTACGTTGGAATTTCTGCGACTGAATCCCGACTACCAAAACGATCGTATATTTTTCCAGTTGTCACCCCAGTACGACGGACATATCCGGCATGCTCAAGTTTCTCCCAGACCCTCAGAGCTTGTGGTGATATTGAGGTCTGTGAGACTTGAAAATCCGTGCTCACCAATTGAAGATGAAGCGTACGAAGTTTTTCAATAATCTGCCGATATGCCTGAAAACCGATACCGCGCCCTCTCGGCGCATATTCATCGTACCCAATCTGAATATCATGCACGTACATCTTACCTTCACTTGCTTTCCACAGAGAAAAATGACCGACATCTTTTCCGTCAGTAATGATGTTTCCTGAAAAACCCAGCTCCGTTAGCTGCCACGTAATTTCTGACTGAATCTTCGGTTTTTCAGCAACCCCTTGCATCTCTTCCAGCCGTGATCTCTGCTGGGACTCTTGAGA
This sequence comes from uncultured Bdellovibrionales bacterium, assembly GCA_964508015.1. Taxonomy (GTDB): domain Bacteria; phylum Patescibacteriota; class Minisyncoccia; order Moranbacterales; family UBA1568; genus JAGOSP01. The sequence goes on along the minus strand of CAZDRG010000012.1, from coordinate 9,256 downwards.
AAGCGCATAAAAAAGTGGCTGAGCCAACTTCCGATCAGTAAAACCATGCTCATCGCCTGGACCAAAACGAAGTATGCTTGTACCAGCTGCGTCTGTAATTCCACCTAAATCATCTTCATCCCCCAGATGACCAGTCTGCCAAGCAGCGGCGCACTCACCCAAGCTTCCCCGGAAGAGAAAAGTTCCGTCCCGATTGTAAACCTGAACACATGACCGATGCTCCTCCAGGATACGGCGTAAATCTCGCCTGCGTTGATCTGTCAGTGCTTCTTCGTGAATTTGTTCGTTTTCCGTTTTCTTTCCTGCGGATTCTTGGGCTTTTGGCATTTCAAATTGCATACTATTCCTTTTAGGGCGATCTGAGGCCTTCCTCTTAAAAACGCTTTTACCCCCGAGTGAGCGGGGCGACCCCAAGCATCATTTTCTTCACTCCTGCACGCTTGAAAGCAATAGTAGCCAATGTACCCGAAACCGAAACGATCAGCCCTGAACCAAACTGTGGATGCAATACCATATCACCCGGGCGGACTTCACCCACTTGGAGTGGCTTCTCATTTGATTGATTTGCCTCTGGTATTTGCAATGACTTTTTGGGCATCGACGTCACTTGGTGACGAACTTGACCCTGAGAGGATCGCCTCTGCATCATTCCCCCGCCAGCCATTTCTCGCTCTTCAACCAATTCGGGTGGAATTTCGGAGAGAAAGCGTGATGGTGGGTTTACTTGAGTTGCACCAAATATCATTCGTTGCTCAGCGTACAACAGATAGGCTTTTTCCTTGGCTCGCGTAAGGCCAACATACATCAAGCGCCGTTCTTCTTCGAGCTCCGTTGATGAAACCTGGCTGCGTGAATGCGGAAAGACACCCTCTTCCAATCCGACAATAAAGACCACTGGGAACTCGAGTCCCTTGGCACTGTGCACGGTCATCAATTGAACACCTTCGTGACCCAGATCATCTGTATCTGATGCTAAAGAGACTTCTTCCAAAAACTGCGGAATTGCCTCTTGAATACTCACGGTATCGTATTTTTTCGCCACCGAAAACAATTCTTGAATATTTTCCACCCGCGCCAAGGCCTCTTGTTTCCCCTCTTCTTCAAAGCTCTTCATGAGGCCACTTTCATCCGCAACCTTTTGAAGCAGACGTGAAAAGAGAAGCCCTTCAGTATGCTCGATATATGCTTTCCAACGAGAAAAAAGGTCTGCAAATAACTGTATCGCCTTAATTTTTCCATCGCGCAATTCAGAATCATCTGATTTTAAAGTGCTTGCTATCGCCAAGAAATCACGCCCATCACGCAAAGCGACCTGCTTCCAGCGTTCCAGCGTCGTATCACCGATGCCGCGCGGCGGCACATTGGCGACTCGTTCCAGTGCGAGACTATCGAAAGGATTAGAGAGGAGTCGGATATAGGCAATCACGTCTTTTACCTCTTTACGCTGATAGAATTTCAAGCCACCCACCACCCGATAATGCACCGAGCGACGCAGTAACATCTCTTCAATCATGCGAGACTGGGCATTGGTCCGATACAATACCGCAAAATCTTTCGGCTGCCGACCCTTCTCGGCAATATCCTTTTCAATTGTCTGAGCCACAAAACGAGCCTCTGCCTCTTCATCCTGAGCTGGACACAAAGTAATACGCTCACCTTCCTTAAGATCGGTCCAGAGCTTCTTGCGCCGTTGATTGGCGTTATGGTCAATAATTCCCTGCGCAGCATCTAAGATAATCTGGGTCGAACGATAATTCCGATCCAGTGTGATCACGGCTGCTTGTGGATAGTCTTTTTCAAATTCAAGAATATTGCGGATATCTGCCTGTCTCCAGCCATAAATAGACTGGTAGTCATCCCCAATCACAAACACGTTTTTGTATTTACCAGAGAGAGCAGACACTAGCCGATACTGCAGAAAGTTCGTGTCCTGATACTCGTCCACCATGACATAGTGAAATTGCTCCTGATATCGTTCGCGTATCTCACCATGATTTTCAAGCAATTGAACAGTCAGCCGAATCAGATCATCAAAGTCAAGCGATTGATTCTTCTCCAATGCCGCCTGGTATCGCTCGTAAAACTTCGCTGCCAATTCTTCATAGTAGCTACCCGCCTGTAGTGTCATCTGAGCTGGAGTGAGCAGCTGATTTTTTGCTCGAGAGACCGCTTCCATAAGAGAGCGAGGTTTAATCTGGTCCGTGTTCATCTCAAGCTCTTTCATAACCCTCCTCGCCAGTGTCTGTTGATCTTGATCATCGAGTACCTGAAAGCTCGTGCTGTACCCAAGCACTCCGATATCCCGTCGGAGAATTCTCGAGCAGAGGCTGTGAAAAGTGCCAATATACTGAGGCATACGAAGCGAGATGCCTGTACTTTGAGACAACAAAGCTCCAATACGCTCCTTCATCTCGCCAGCCGCTTTATTGGTAAATGTCACGGCTAAGATATGCTCAGGCCGCACTTTTTTTTCGGCCAACAGATATGCGATGCGATGAGTCAGGGTTTTCGTTTTTCCTGATCCAGCTCCTGCCAAAATTAACACCGGTCCTTCAATATGAAGCACCGCTCGCATTTGCTCTGCATTTAAACCCTTTTCCCAAAAACGCATCCTCTTTGTGTAAAAAACATGCCCTCGTCAACTCTGGGCACAGAGTGTATTGTACCAGTACCCACCCAGTCTATCAATTTTCGGTGCTCGCGCAGAGAATTCCTTTTTTTAGCCACTATTTGTCAGCCATACACGATTTCAGATACACTTTCTCTATACCTGCCACAACCAACACTCTGTCTCCAGAAACGATTTTACTGATTCTCTCCTTCCTATGACACGTATCCTTCGCCGTATAATCCTCGCCATTGAGCAAGAACCTTTTTCTCTTCCTTTCTTTTGCGCTGCCTTCCTGGCTCTTATCTTCTGCCGGATTGGCGTCGAAAGTTTTCTCGGATCTTTTGCCGCTCAGTCGCTTTCTTTCCTCTTCTTCGAATTTACGCATACTTTCCTTTTTTTTCTTACTGCTTTTTTCCTTCTCATTCCCGTTATACGATTTGCGGGTGCGCCATCGCTCGCAAGTGCTGCACATATTCTCCTCTTTGGTTTTCTTATTATTCTCACTCCGCCGGTCATTGACACACTCGTCTTTCAGGGGAGTAATTTTTGGAGTTTTTACAAGTTTGATAGCCTAGAGGGTCTCATGCTTCGCTTCTTCACCTTCTTTGGAGATCGTCCGGATATTGGGATTACCTATGGAGTTCGCGCTGAAGTAGCGTGCGTAACATTTGGAGTAGGAGCGTACGCTTTTCTGGTCTCTCGCAAATGGTTTCATGCGGTCAAAGCGGCCTTGCTGACGTATATCGTGCTTTTTGTTCTTGGTACGTTTCCAAGCTATCTCACTTTTTTAATTCAGGGATTTTCAAAAGGATTTTTCGCTATTGATGCCTCAGATATCGCAGGACTCTTTCTGTCGCCTTCTGAACTTTTTTCTCGCAATGCCCCCGATATGAAAAGCACTCTCAATATCAAAATGAGCTTGTGGTATGCCAGCTTTCTCGCTTTTCTCCTCTCAATTTTTGTGTATTCTTCATTTCGTTCCCTTTTCTGGGCTCTCTTCAGCAATGTTCGTTGGCCGCAGATATGGTATCACGGCGGACTGCTCTTTCTCGGTGGAATCCTTGCTTGGCATTTCACAGCGCCAGTACTTCTCATCAATCATTTTCACATTTTAGCCGTCTTTCTCCTCACAGTAGCTGTTGGTTGCGCCTGGCTCGCGTCGGTGATTGTCAATGACTGTTTTGACACCCATATTGATGCCCATACCAATCGCCACCGCCCACTCATATCTGGTACCATTGACCGTTCTCTCTTTATCACTATTGGCTGGCTCTTCTTTCTTGCTTCGATTCTCTTTTCTGCTCTCGTGAGTTTTTCCGCCGCTCTCTTACTCGCCTTATACCAAGCTCTCGCCTGGATGTATTCTGCGCCGCCATTTCGTCTCAAACGCGTTCCTTTTGTTGCGACGCTCATCGCCAGTGCTGCTGGACTTATAATCCTTCTTATCGGCTTTCTGATCATTTCCCCAGAGAATAATTTCTCTCTTCTTCCCTCTTCGCTTCTCTCTTTCCTTTTCATCGCCTATGCAGCAGCACTTCCGCTGAAAGATTTCAAGGATATCGAAGGAGACCGTAACGATAACATCAGAACTTTTCCCATCCTCCTTGGAGAAAAAAATGCTCGCCTTGTTTTTGGGAGCATTCTCTTTGTTTTATTTATCTTGAGCATCTTTGTCCTCCATATTCCAAAAGCTTTCCCATTGGCCGTTCTCTTCGGCGGAGCAAGTTTCTTCCTGCTGCAAGCTGCTCGCAAACAGCATGTCTGGTGTCGCTATGACCAACTTCCACTTCTTATCCTCGGTCTCATTACCGGATATGGCCTCTCGCTCCTCTGGTTCATATAAATAGACCACCGTCACGACTCTACGCTTCTCTCGATGCGTCAATTTCTCGAGCGACAAGGTCGGCCAAGGCCCTCCACTGCGCTACAGATAACTCTTGCGCACGAGTCATCGGCGGTATACCGAGTGCATCAAATAACTGTTCGATACGAGCACGTTCAACGTGAAATGTATTGGAAAGATTATTTGCCAGTGTTTTTCGGCGCGCTGAAAATCCGGCTCTTACCACTCGGAATACATGCCTGTCCTCACTGGCCTGAAACTGATGTTTCGGAAAAAGCTGAAGCACTGCGCTATCAACAGCCGGAACTGGATCAAAAGCTGTCCGTGGAACAAAAAAACATTTTTTCACTTCCGCGTAATACTGGGCCATGACCGAAAGAATCGACATACTCCCTGGTTGTGCAACGATTCTTTCTGCCACTTCATTTTGCACCATCAGGGTAATAGAGCTTGGTTGAGACCGAAGGGACAGAAGCGTTCTGATAATTGGGGCTGTGATGTAATAAGGAATATTAGCTACCACTTTATACTGCTGATACTCAAATCCTGTATGTGCCAAAAGCTCTTCAAGGTTCATATCAAGAATACTCCCCTCAAGAATAGAGATGTTCAGTGATTCGGCAAACATCTTATTTAATCGATCAACAAGCTGGGAATCGATTTCGATTGCAAGAACCGTCGCTCCAGTCCGAGAAAGAGCCTGGGTGAGCGCTCCTGTCCCCGGACCGATCTCAAAAATACGATCCGATTTTTGTACATTAGCAACCTGAAGAATATGCTCGATAATCGATTGATCTCGGAGAAAATTCTGTCCGAGCGACTTTTTTGCTTTCGTATCCATACAAATATATTTCTGTTAACCTAGGCAATTCAACGATAGAGCAATCTAATTTTTTATTTCCTCCATTTTTACATTAATAACACCGGCGCCAAGAGATGCGATTTTCATAAAAGCAACTTTATCGAGATCAATAATCCTCCCAGGAGCGAACGGTCCTCGATCATTAATGACCACAATAACGCTCTTCCCGTTCTCCATATTGGTCACTCGAACGTGGCTCCCTTTAGGTAGCCATGGATTTGCCGCTGCCAGAGTGCCCGTATAAGCATACCACGAAGCCGCCCCTCGATGACTCTTGCCTACCTGAACAAGGGTTCCTTGTGTTACCAACTCCGATTCAGGTTTCTTGGTTATCTCTGTTCGCAAGAGCTTCCGGCTTACCTCCTTGCCATCATGATAAGCCACCCGATACGTGCTTGTTTTGATTCCGTTCTCTCCTTTTCGTGTCACAATTTTCTTCCGCCAGGAGAGCTTTTTATCTTCAGTTGTAATAGTTTCAAAGAAAATATTACTTTCCTTTGTTTCTTCTCGTACTTCCACACGCGTCACAAACACTCGCATCTTGTCCGATATTCTGGTTTCTCGTTTTGGCTGAATTCTATCATCATCATCCAAAGGTATTCCTTCCCACACGAGTGCTTCTCCAACAGACGGTGCTTCGGTCCAAAATACCCGTTCTTCGGTATCAACCATTACTCGCAGCTCACGTCCTCTGATAACACGGATATTTGTTCCAGAGAAAACAGGCGTTTCATTTCCGGGAAAAATTCGATCATGTTCTCCAACCACCACTCTCATCTCAGAGAGTATTTCTTCGACGGTTTTCGATTGAGAAACAAAAAAAACCATTTCGAAACCCTCATCAAACACGCGGACACGTATTGACTTCTCACTCTTAAAAAGTCGCTCCTCCTGTTGACTCAAGGAGAATAACGCTCCGCCTATAAGAAAAATCACTATCAGCCATTTTTTCATGTTCTTTCGTATTCATTCGGTTCTCCAAAAAATCATCCCGGTATACTCTCGAACGGCTATTCGCTTCGAAAACGATATGAAAGCGCCTCTGTTACATGCGACAAACTAATACGCTCTTCACCAGCTAAATCCGCAATTGTGCGCGCAACCTTAAGCACTCGACTATACCCGCGAGCTGATAACTTGAAGCTTTGCGCAGCTTGCAGTAAAAATGCTTGCACATCTTTCTCTATTAAGCAAAAGCGCTCAAGCAGGCGTGCGTCCATCTCAGCATTGGTTTTCTTATTCCACTCCCGCATTCGCTCTTTCTGACGCTCACGCGCCCCTACAACTCGCTTGCGAGCCTTCTCGCTCGGCTCTGCCCCGTCAAAAGATCCCTGTAGCTTTTCCAGCTTCACGCGTGGCACATCAACGTGTAAGTCAATACGATCGAGTATTGGGCCGGAAATTTTTCGCTTATACTGCAATACCTGGTACGGAGAACAAGAGCACGCATGCTCGGGGTCACCAGCATATCCACAGGGACAGGGATTCATTGCCGCGACCAATAAAAACCGAGCCGGAAAAAGAAGCGACCCTCGTACGCGTGAGACTGTCACGATACCCTCTTCCAACGGTTCGCGTAAATTCTCAAGCACTGACCGAGAAAATTCTGCAAATTCATCCAGAAACAAGACTCCTCGATGAGCAAGACTGATTTCGCCCGGCTTTGGGAAACTCCCGCCACCAATCAGTGAAGCTGCACTCGCAGTATGATGTGGAGCCCGAAAAGGCTGCTCTTTTATAAGGTCCTCAGTTCGATGCACTCGCCCAGCTACAGAATAGATCTTAGTTACTTCAAGCTGTTCATCGAAATCAAGTTCGGGCAGGATGGAGGGAATAGCTCGAGCCAGAAGCGTCTTTCCACTCCCAGGAGGGCCAACAAACAACACGTTATGTCCACCTGCGGCCGCAATTTCAAGCGCACGCTTAGCGTGTTCTTGACCTCGAATATATTTGAAATCATGTGAGGACTCGACACGGATATTCTGTTCATCTTCGACGACAAAAGCCGGGATAAGTTCCTCTCCGCGTAGGTGTTTGGCGAGAGCGAACAAGTGCGAAAGAGGAATAATGCGTATGCCTTTGACCAAAGCTGCTTCACGTGCGTTCTCCATCGGTACATAGACCTCCTCGAATCCCTGCTGTTGGGCAAAAAGCACTACTGAAAGCACTCCCGCAATACGACGAACCGAACCGTCAAGAGAAAGCTCACCGACAAACATTTTTCCCTTTGATTCAAAGGAGAGTTGCCCAGTGGCTTTTAAAAATGCCAAAGCAATGGGTACATCGTACATGGGAGAGTTCTTTTGGAGATCCGCTGGAGCAAGATTTACTGTCACTCGACCACTGTGATGAGGCGGTTCAAATCCACAGTTCTTCAAAGCCGCACTAACTCGATCACGTGCTTCTCGAATAGCAGTATCTGGCAATCCGACCAGCGTAAAAGCATGCAGACCTGCCTGAAGAACATCGGTCTCTACTTCGACCAATACCCCATCCAAACCAACTGTTGCAGCAGAAAAGACCGTCGCGGGCATAAAAAATGATCAGAATAGGAATATTAGTCACGCAATGTATGAATCCGATTGTGACGCCAAGACATAAGCAGCAAAAGACATCCTATCGAAAGAAAAAAGTCGGCACTATTGAAAATCGGGAAATAAGGTACGGAAATAAAATCGATTACGCAACCACGGAGCAGACGATCAAGCAGATTACCGGTCCCACCAGCAATTATCAGAAGAAAGGAGGCCCGCAATCTCTTTTGTTTCCATTGTATACCAATCATCCAAACCAAGATACCAATGCTAAAAGCAATCAATATCGGTAACGGAATAGCAACCCCCCAAGACCCACCGGCATTACAAACTATCCAATTGGGAAAAACATACGCAATGAGATGTTTGAGAGACTGATCAGTCAGAATAAGGCCAAAAAAAAGAAAAAGCGATGTTAAAGAGCGTGTTCGCCCAAGCATCACTTGTTCCATATTCTTCAAAAAAAACTTAAATAGCAGTCCTGGCAGCTGGATATGCTTTAAGCCGCTCAATCTCAATCTCTTTTCCGGAAACCTCACAAATGCCATACGTTCCTTTCTCAAGCTTTGCAAGCGCATCTATTGTATCTGTAAGTTCTTTCTCCAGTGTTGACTCAACTCCAAGATTATCGACATAATCCTCAACTTCAAGCGCGCTTTCATCCTCTCCTCTTCCAAGATCTTCCATTTGCGTCTCAAAATCACCCTTATTTCCGGTTGGCTTTGCGAAACGACCAAGTTCGGATTCTAAATGAGTCTTCTGCGCGAGTAAGCGAGCCTTTTGTCCATCCAAAAATACAGTATCCAATGTCATAAACGTATGATTACAAATTTCCTTTTTTAAGTATACCAAAAAGAGAACCGCTGGTCTAGAGGAAAATACTCTGAATATGCGTTACTTCAGGCTTCTCTTTAGGCAATAAGAGTATACCTACTAAGTCAAAACGATACCGATTCATCTTCATGTCACTGTGTTTCATATACCACTCCCCGATCTTATTTAACCGTCTGAGTTTTTCTCTCTGTATTGACAGACGAAGCGGGGTATCTTTGGAGGATCGCGTTTTTACTTCAACAAACACCACGCAGTCCTGATCCATGGCAACGATATCTACTTCTCCCAATCGCCTACCTCGAGGATTTGTGACATTGCGATCTACGATGCTATATCCCAGTTGAAGCAAAAAACGTACAGCGATATCTTCTCCACTTCTTCCGAGAGTACTCCTAACAAAAAAAGTTCCAAATAAATTTTTCATACTGAAAGACTCAATAACGATGTTCTATTGACTCCATATTCTCACCATTCTCTCATTTTGAAAACAAAAAAACGCCTCGAAAAGAGCCGGTCGTCATTGTTGGTGTCGAGCGCTTCAAGCGCCCAAATATATTAATATATGGCGTGAA
>CAZDRG010000011.1:0-20249 GCA_964508015.1 uncultured Bdellovibrionales bacterium | reverse complement strand
ATACAGGTAACTTTTAATTTTGATCAGGTGTCCTAATTGAGGGGTGAATTAAGGCTCTGGCGTGGAAGAATAATATAGCATTAATTTTTAAAAAAGTCAATATCTTGTATTTTGTATATATTTTTTCACTCGAGAAATAAGTATTTCTTGTGGAATCAATATAAAATGAAGTGATGATCACCGACGAGTGACGGGCGACAATACCGAAAGACATTGTAGAGGAATTACTTTCGATATTTCGATGCATAGAAGGTACGAATGCGGTTTGTCGGTTGTCTGAATCTAAGAATGAAGATATGTGGCGATCTGACCGAAACTGATGCCGCCGTCACCAGCTGGGACATCCCGGTTGATAAGGACACCCTTGGAGAGAAAGTACTCAGTCATAATTCGGTTGTAGGCACAACCGCCCGCCCACACTATTGGTTTGCCTGTTTGTGCGGCAATAGAATAGAGACCGACAGCGAGATAGTGTTGCGCGGTGGCAGCGAGTCGGTGTTTATCTTCAGATATATGTTCGATGAGATAGCGAAAGAGAGGAGCGGTTTTGAGTACTGAGTCTTCGATAACGGGGGAAATATCGAACGGCGTTGTGGAATGAGCTTCGAGAAGCATAGCCGGCCGACCATCATAGGTTCGTTCGTCGCAGAAGCCGAGGAGAGCGGCGGCGGCGTCAAGAACTCTGCCACAGCTGGATGTCAGTGGCGCGTGAAATTTCTCATCGAATTGTTTCTCGAGGATACCGAGTTCTTTGGGTGAAAATCGCTGATCCAAGAACGGGGTAATTTTTTCGGGAGAAAGGAAAGAGCGGAGGATGGAGTAAAGCATACGATGAGGAAAGCGCCCAGCCGCATCTCCACCAAGTTGCGGATGGAGTTCGAGATGTCCGATGCGTTCGTGATTTTGAAAAATTTCTCCACCCCAAATGGTGCCATCGTCTCCATAGCCAAGACCATCGCAGACGATGGCTGTGAAATCATCGAGATTGTGTTCGGCGGCCGCCGCGAAGGCATGGGCGCGATGGTGCTGGACAGGGATGAGTGGGACACCAAGTTCTTGAGCGAGTTCTTTTCCGTATATCGATGTTTGATACTCTGGATGCGCGTCACAGAGAATCATTTCTGGCTTGATATGTGTGTAGGTAAGAAAGCGCTTGAGCGTTGCTTGGTATCTTGCGAAGGAAGCGGGATGAGTAAGATTACCGAGGTGTTGAGAAAGAGAGACGCGACCACGTCCATCGAAGAGTGCAAAAGTACTATTCATTTCGGCACCAAGAGCAAGGATTGGTGTGGTGACCGGTGAGTTGATGGCGATGGATTGAGGGGCAAAACCACGACTCCGTCGAATGAGGAGGGGTTTTTCGTTGATGACTTTGACGATAGAGTCATCAGTTGCGTTGATGATCCCACGATTATGATTGAGTACCAGTGGGACGAATTGCTCTGCTCTTCGGGTAGTAAGGGGAGCATGAGCGAGGTTGGAAGAAGTACAGACCAGCGGATATGAGTAATGTTCAAAAATGAGCATGTGCAGCGCAGTCGAAGCGAGCATGATGCCAAGAGTATCAAGTTCACTTACCTCTGGTGCTCCCAATTTTTTATGCACTAAGACGATGGGGCGTTCAGAAGAAAGCAATTGTCGCTCTTCCTCAGGTGTGGGGTTCGCAATGGCCTGTACCACCGTCATATCACGACACAAAATGGCATAAGGCTTGTGCTGTCTCCCAGTTAGGGAATTGAGTTTTTGAATTGCTTCGTTCTCTGTGTTGCAGAAGAGATGGAACCCCCCAATACCTTTAATAGCCACTATTTCTCCTTTGTGGAGAGAATCTGTGACGTGCTGAAATATATCGTGGTCACTTGATGTCGGTATAGAGCGGCTATTTTCAAAAAGTGAGAGCTTTGGTCCACAGACATGGCAAGCGATTGTCTGGGCATGGAAACGTCTGTTTGATGGATCGGTGTATTCCTTCTGGCAGTCAGAACACATTGTGAATTCACTCATGGTCGTGGTTGCACGATCATAAGGACTTGACTCTGCTATGGTAAAGCGTGGGCCGCACGCAGTGCATGTGAGAAAAAAATAGTCGTGTCGACGATTGTGCGGATCCTGAAGCTCGGTAAGACAGTCAGGACAGAGAAAGAAATCAGGAGGAATTTCAGAGAAGCCACTACCGGTACTTTTCCGAATCGTAAAGTCAGTAAATTGTGTGCTGATTGTTTCGGTATGAAGAGTATCAATGCGCATGTGAGGTGGGAGTTGGGTAAGGATATTTTGGAAGGCTTTTCCATTGTTAACGACTACCGTGACCCCTTCTCCGGTGTTTTGTACAAATCCCAAAAGGCCAGCTTGGGTGCAGGCATGATGAATAAACGGCCGAAATCCAACGCCTTGAACCACACCTTGGATGGTAAAGCGAAAAAACAAGTGATTCATATTCTTTACTATACTCGTACCTTTCGTGACAATACAACTTTCCCTCCTGGTCTAGAGAAGTATTTTTGAGTGAAAAATGATATCATAAAGTTAAATTGTAATCTTACGAAAATGAAACATTGGTTTTCAGATGGTCATCCTCAGAAATATCATATTGCATCTTTGATATTTGCAGTGATTGCTTTTGGTTCCGCCGCTACGACAACTATTTTGGCAGGAGATGACGATGTTGTGATTACCGCATGTTCTTATAGCTATAGTGATTGGGGGATCTGTCAGTCAAATGGAAAGCACTCTCGTGCGGTAACAGGGTATTCGCCGACTGGTTGTACGCAGACGACACTTCCGTCTCTGACGGAATCATGTGTTTACGTGGAATCAGTAGCTCCACAATGTGTCTATGCTTACTCAAGCTGGGGAATCTGTCAGAGTGATGCAAAACAAGAACGGTCTTTACTTTCAAAATCTCCTTCGGGTTGTGTGGAATATACCCACCCTGTCTTGGAGCAGCACTGTACTTATACTGCTCCGCTGAGTGTCACACCATCGTGTTCATATAGTTATAACGATTGGGGAACCTGTCAGTCAAACGGAAAACGCTCTCGTACCGTGAAAGGATATTCACCGACTGGCTGTACGCAGACGACACTACCATACACAGTCGAATCTTGTTCGTATAGCGCTGGGAATATATCTGAAACGCAAAATACGACTCAGTGCGTATACAATTATTCGAATTGGGGGACTTGTCAGATGAATGGGAAGAGAACTCGATCGCTCACCTCAAAATCTCCTTCAGGTTGCGTGGAATATACTCACCCAACGCTTGAACAGAGTTGTATTTACGATTCTACCGGAGTAGTTGCGCCGGTTGGTGGGGAAACCCAAAAAACTCCAGTTGAAACTGTAGAGACAAAAGGAGGATCAATCACGGGTACTGGCTCTGTTACCCCGACCTTTTCTTTTCTGAATGTAGGAGAGGGGATGACTCTTCATGGAACTTTTGAAATAAAAGGTGATGTACGGGGTGCGCAGAGTGTGGAGTATTATTTAGTACCCATTGGATCGAATACCTATAAATACATCGGAAAAGGCACACAGGCTTCTGAGACAAATTGGAATCTGGTATTTTCGTCAAAGGCGTTTCCGAATGGTGAATTTTATCTCCGAGTGAAAGTGAAAAATATTTATGGAGAATATGGAAGTGGACAGAAAAAAATCACTATCGCAAACCAAGACTCAGGAACAGCTGGGGCCACTTTTTCAGGTGATGAGTTTGTCCCATTTGAAATGAATAAGACTCAAAGAATGGCTATTTTCGAGAAAATGGAAGAGGAATTTCAAATACCCAAGGATGAGACTGCGGTAAGTACTTCTGATATGAACCCAGATCAGCAAAGAAAACGGATTTTCGATTATTGTCAGGCTCAGTCAGAGAAATGCTTTTCTGAGCGTGATAGCGATAAAGATGGTTTGAGTGATATCGATGAAGTTCGTTATGGTACTGACCCGCAGGCTGCCGACAGTGATTTGGATGGATTTATTGATGGAGATGAAGTTAGGAGTGGTTTTGATCCGGTAAAATATTCTCCGGGGGATCAGAGTGATCAGATCGTATTTGAAAGTCCGAAAATGTACGGAGAAGTGAAACCGAACTATTCGGTCAAAAATGTCAGCATTAAGCCATCGGAAAATGGAGAATCCAAGCTTCATTTAGAAGGAAAGGGACTCCCAAATAGTTTTGTCACCATTTACATTTATAGTGACCCCATCGTGTTGACTGTAAAAACAGACAGTGATGGAAACTGGACTTACGAATTGGATAAGAATCTAGAAGATGGAAACCATGAAGCCTATGTAGCAGTTACCGATAATACAGGAAAAATAACCGCGAAGAGTGAGCCGATTGCGTTTGTAAAGACGGCGCAAGCGGTGACTGTTCTCCCTGCAGCGGAGGCAGCTGGAGTAACACAAACTCTTCCGGTCACACAGAGTCACACCCAAAGAGACATACTGTTACTCGTGGCGATTATTACGGCAGCACTCGCAGCGGCACTCGCAACAGTTGGTTTTATCAAGCATAAACGGAGTCTGGATATTTCTGGAGAGACAAAGCTCGAGGAGGGCAATTGATATTGAGAATATGAAAAATCTTTTACTGAATGGTGTTTCATTCGTGCGTGAAAATCCTCGTATTTTGTATTCTTTTATTCTGCTGATATTTGTTCCTGCAGCTTTTTTCTTCAACACCTATAGTTTGATTTCTAGTATAGAGCGGGATATTGATCGTATTACTCAGCGTAAAGCAGTGTTGGTTGAAAAAATTATCAATCATGTTGTCTCTGAAAAAATACGCGACAAAGAACTCTTACAGGCTACGGTAGATGGGATTGTTCTAGATAATACCGGAGTTCTTTCCTTGGCTTTTCTCGAGTCAGAAAATGAGGGCAATCGATTCCGAGTGGTAGCATCAAGTGAACCAGAAACCCTTAATCAAACGACCGATAATATTCAGTATGCGCTCGCCTGGAATAAGCCTGAGGGGATTGCTTTTCTTGACAGTGACCACGATGGGCGCTTTTGGCGTATTACGCATCAGCTGATAGATGAAAATGGGAATCGGCTTGGGTTGATTACCATGGCGTTTTCCCTTCATGACTCAGATGCATTGATTGAGAGAACAGTAAATCGATCATATCTGATACTCATTGCTACGGTCGTAATTGTCCTTCTGCTTGTCTCCAATCAGGCGCGTCTTTTTGGATATGTCCTTACGCTCAATAAGTTGAAAGAAGTAGATGAAATGAAAGACAATCTGGTGTCCATGGCGAGTCATGAATTACGTTCTCCACTCGCAGCGATTCGAGGATACCTTGAATTATTTGAAGATAAACACCTCAGTTTAGATGACGAAGCGAAGCACTATCTTGAGAATATTGCACATTCAGTCGATCGATTGAATACATTAGTAAGTGATATGCTGGAAGTTTCTCGGCTTGAAGGAAATCGGATTCCTTTGGAACTCGTAGATATCGAACCAGAGCCGCTTATAACGCAATCAGTGGAAGAGCTTCGTTCTCAAGCAATGCAGAAGGGGTTAGAGCTTGATTTGCTTTCTATTGAGCCAGCTTTGATGTACGCAGATAAAGAACGAACGAAGGAAATTCTGATTAATTTAATTGGGAACGCGCTCAAATATACTGCTCATGGGAGCGTGAGTGTTGGCGGACAAGTCAGGGGGAATGAATATTTGATTACGGTAGCCGATACAGGATTTGGTATTTCGGCTGAAGATCAGAAACGTTTATTCCAGAAATTTTCTCGTATTCAGAATCGGAATACGCAAATGATTACAGGGACTGGTCTTGGTTTATGGATTACCTTTGAGCTCGCTCGAAAAATGAATGGTACTATTATAGTGGAAAGTATTGAGGGAGTCGGTTCGCACTTTACACTGCATCTTCCACTGGCGAAGAAAGCAAAAAAATGAGAGAGAGCGTGAGAGAATGCTTTTTTGATTTGTTATCGAAGATCATTTCCCAAGTTCGAGGAATCCGATTGAGGTAATGCCAAGGACAATGCCAGTGATTTCGTAGAGAGTGATATTCTCATGAAAAAAGAAATATCCAATGAGAGTGAGAGTCAGAATATTGAAAATAACCATAAGCATGGAAGCAACAGCGATATCCTCGTATTTGTAGCTATGTGCGAGTAAGTTCATGCTGATTAAGTAGAGAAGAATTCCACCGATATAAAGCGAGCTATAGGAGTGTTTGACCCATTGTTTAAGGATGATATCCCCAATAGTTAAGAGTATACCAGCGGGGATGGTAAGAAAGAGCGCCGTGGTGTATAAAGAACTCAGTTAGGTATCTTCTAGTATACAGGAAAAGGAAAGGAAGACGGCAGCTCAACACGTGTTTCATGCGAAATACATGCCTTTTTAAGAGGAGGACGTGCTGGAAGTTGTATGAAACGAAGATGTTTTTATCAATCGTAAGGAGAGAAGAAAGGAGTGATGATGTCGCATGTTGACTTTATCTTACCCAGAAATTTGGGATGGGATCCTGAGAATTTCAAGGGAGTCTTTCGAGTAGCTCGACGTATAGCGGAGATTCGCTTCGGGAGTCAAAGAGGAGAATCTTTTCCCAAAATAGGTCAGAAAAATGCCATTGTTTTGCATCCAGTGACGAACGCACATTGGCTGTACCCGCCAGGGACACATCCTCAGGCACCGAGAGGGCATTGGCGACTGACAGCCTCTCGGGATAGTGCAGAAAAACTGCGAGCAATACTTATGGTTATGCTGCATTTTTCGGGAAGTATCTGAAGCATATCTTGCTTCGCAAAACCGCCCTGAGGAGTATGTCCAGGGCGTTTTTTTTATTTGATTATGATATGATAAGCACAGAGAATGAAGGTTATCGACAATACCACTTATACTTCAACTTGTATGCTATCTTTTGAAAGACCCGCGCAGATTGAGAAACCTCACACACGAAAACCATGGCCGACTGAATTGGTTCAGCATGAACGTGAGCGGGAACCACGTGTCGAACGTGTAATCTGTCTGTCAGATATTCATAATGATTTGTTGGCTGCACAAGCCAGTTTGAGGCAGCAGGATATCATTGATGAACATGGAGAATGGAAACACTCAGTGAATCTCATCATTACGGGTGATAGTATCAATAGAAACGAACCCAATACCGAAGTACTGAAATATTTCCGACATCTCAAGAAAACAGCACCAATAGGGTGCACTGTCACGATGCTGGTTGGAAATCACGAGCTTGATGTGTTGACTCAAATTGCGAGTGGGGCAGATATGGGATTGAAAAAGAAAATGCAGGAGTTTCTCGGATCGATGGATGTGGTATGCCGGCAAGGTCCGGTGCTCTATCTCCACCGATATCCTTCGATGAGACTGGTGCGCGAACTTTGGCAACAGTATCAGGAGCAAGGAGGGAATCCTGATGTTTGGCGTATAAACCGCCGATTTCAAGAGGCGGTGCTCACGATGCACCAAACTCCGGAGCGAAGCAAAACTGTATTCCGCGAATGCGATGACGGAGGAGATGAAATGGCACTCGAGGGGCTCTCCACTGAATTATATTTTCAGAATTACGGTGTTTTGATTGGCCAATTTCTCAAGGAAATGAGGATCACGACTGTTATTCATGGGCACAAAAAACAAAAGGAAGGTGGCCAGAGATTTGAGCAGTATATTCCCGGTATATGTGTGGTGAATAATGATTCGGCAATATCGAGTGATAAGAACCTGGAACATCAGCACCGGATTGGCTCACTTGAAGTTGCTCCCGCACCTGACGAAGGTGTTGAAGTGACTTGCAGATATAAGCCAAACATAAAACCAAATGGTAGGGTAAGGACGCAAACAGCGACCATCCATTAGCGGTTTGTGCCACTCTCATTTTTTACTCAATTCTGAGACAAAATAGGGGAACGACAGCGGGAAAGAAGAGGCGCAAAAAACAAGGACGATAATCCTTGTTTTTGCTTTTCATGCCTACTTGACATACCCCAGGGGGGGTATTATTATGAGGTGAGAGAAGAATTAATAAATTTCTATCTTTATGAAGACTGAAAAGACACAACTCATTCGTAGATTGAAAATTATCGAGGGTCAGGTGCGTGGTTTGCAAGAGATGCTTGAGAAGGGCGCGTACTGTATTGATGTGATTACTCAAACATCGGCTGTAAAACAGGGACTGACAAATGTAGAGGATAAGTTGATGGAGTCGCATCTCGGAAGTTGTCTGATGCGGCAAATTAAAAACGGCGAAGAAGAACAAGCTCAAGCAGAGATTTTGAAAGTATATCGATTAAAAAGGAAATAGAAGAAGTATTTTTATTTGTATTATATTATCTTTATGCAAAAGATTTCTCTCGCCCTCGCACTTTTGATTGCCCTCCTAACGGGTTTACTCGGTTTTGGCACAGGGTATGTGCTTACACCGGAATACGCCATGTATGATAAAAGTCGTATGGATTTGGGTCTTCCAGATCGGACGCTTGACCTTCGGTATATCAATGCCATGATTGCACATCATCGGGGCGCGATGTTACTCGCGAAACAAGCAGAGCAGAGTGAGCGCGCAGAAGTGAAAGATTTAGCGATTGCGATTCAAAAAGGTGAGCCAGTATTAATTGAAGGATTGTATCAATGGAAGCGTGATTGGTATAACGATCGCCGACTGGTACCAGATCCGCTCGTGGCGAAATTGGGAGATTACAATGCCACGTTTGACCTCCGTTTTTTGAACGCCTTAATTGCTCATCATGAGTCTGGAATTCTGATGACTAAAGAAGTTCGACTGAAATCAAGTCGAAATGCCGTACTTGATAATGCAGATGCTGTCGAAACATTTTTAAGTGGGGGATTGGGGATGCTTAAAGGGTGGAGAAGTGAATGGTATAACCAGTAAGTCGTATGATTACTCAAAAATTTCCTGTACAAGGGATGCATTGCGCGAGTTGCTCAGCCATTATTACCAAGCACTTACTGAAATTAGATGGTGTCAGTGATGTGGATGTGAATGTAGCGACAAAGCAGGCGAAGATTTCTTTTGAAGAGGGCCAAACGACTCCAGAAATAATGAATCAGATCCTGGAACCACTCGGATATATTTTGGAGTTGAAAATGGAGTTGAATCAAGCGGTCTCTCCTGAGGGAGGAGTGTCAATACTGGAAACGGAGCAAGCAAAAACGCAGTTTGTCCTTCCATTGGCGATGGTATTTTTTGTTCTGATGTTGTGGGAAATTACTGCCCGGATATATTTCTTTGTACCGAATTTTCCCTTTCCGATGGAATTTTGGAATGTTCTTTCATTAGCTGTATCGACCATTGTTCTTTTGTGGATCGGAAGACCTTTTCTTGTGGGCGTTTTGCGTTTTGTGCGCTTTGGAGCGGCCGACATGAATACACTTATCGGTATCGGGACATCCGTAGCATATCTCTACAGTGCTTTGATAGTGCTCATTCCTTCTTTTCGGGTGTATTTCCGTTTGCCTCTGGAGACGTACTTCGATGTTGTTATCGTGGTGATTGGATTTGTGACTTTGGGGAAGTATCTTGAGGCACGTGCTCGAGCCAAAACAGGTGATGCTATCGCGGAGCTCCTCCATTTGCAAGCAAAGACCGCTTTGGTGGTTCGTGATGGCAATGAGGTTGAGATACCAATTGCTTCCGTGATGCCTGGTGACCTCGTACGTATGAAGCCGGCTGGTCGTATTCCAGTTGATGGTATTGTTCTCGATGGATTTTCCTATGTAGATGAATCAATGCTTTCTGGCGAGCCTCTACCAATAGAGAAGAAAAAGGATGATATTGTGCGAGCAGGAACACTCAATACGACTGGGACATTTGTTTTTCGTGTGACCGAGGTAGGGCAGGCAACTCTGTTGGCGCGTATTATTCGGATGGTTGAAGAAGCGCAAGGGAGTAAAGCGCCTATACAGGCACTCGTCGATCGAATTTCTGCTTTCTTTGTTCCTGTGGTCTTGGGATTTGCAGTGCTCATGGTTGTCCTCTGGCTGATTTTTGGGACACCAGTGTACGGTTTTGCTCAGGCGCTGTCTTTTGCTCTTCTGGCATTCGTTGGCATCTTGATTATTGCCTGCCCTTGTGCGCTCGGCCTTGCCACGCCCACTTCAGTTATTGTTGGCGTTGGTAAAGGAGCGAAGGAAGGAATCCTCGTCAGAGATGCCGCGACACTCGAACAACTCTCTCGAGCACAGGTGGTAGTTATGGATAAAACGGGAACACTCACAAGGGGAGAGCCAGAACTCGTGACCATTCAGGTGTCTTCTGGATATGAAGAGGAACAAGTCCTCGCTCTTGCGACGGCACTCGAGCAACACTCTGAGCATCCGCTTGCACAGGCTTTTGTGAATTCTGCTGCTCAAAAAAAGTTGGTCATTCCGATGGTGGATGATTTTGAAATGCAAAAAGGGAAAGGAGTTTCGGGCTTTGTTTCCGGAAAAAAGTATTATTTAGGAAGTACGGGGTGGGCGAAAGAGCGAGGATTTTCGTTGGATGATAACGTTCTTGATCGGGAAGCGAGTGAAGGAAAGATCCCTTTGATACTGTGCTCAGATGAGAAAGTGCTCGGAATATTTTTTGTGGCGGATCAAGTAAAGCCAGAGGCATTTCGAGCAGTCAAGGAATTGCGGAAGCTTGGTCTACGAGTAGTCATGTTGACTGGAGATCATGAGCGAGTCGCGCGATGTATCGGAGAACAAGTCGGTATTCACGAAATCGTTGCGGGAGCATTGCCAGATGATAAGTTTGCGTTTATTAAGCGTTTACAGGGAGAGGGGAATATCGTGGTGATGGTAGGAGATGGTGTGAACGACGCACCAGCATTGGCTCAGGCAAATATTGGTATTGCTATGGCGACGGGTACTGATGCGGCTATTGAGTCGGCTGGTATCACTTTGCTTCATGGTGATATAGTCAAACTTGTGAAAGCGGTTCGATTATCCCGGATGACACTGGCCGGCATTAAGCAAAACCTCTTTTTCGCCTTTGCGTTTAATGTGATAGGTATCCCACTCGCGGGGGGCATTTTGTATCCCATTTTTGGTTGGTTTCTGAGCCCGGCTTTCGCAGGTCTCGCGATGGCTTTCTCAAGCGTGGCTGTGGTGAGTAATGCTCTTCGTCTGAAAAGTAAAAAACTCTAAGTATATGCAAAAAAATACGACACCTACCCAGACATATAGATTCCATATCACTGGCATGCACTGTCAGGCGTGTATTCTCCTTACTGAAAGTGAGCTTTGTGAACATCCGAAAGTCATCAGTGCGAAGTCAAACCTTCGCAAGCGATTTGTGGAAGTACAAGGGGACTTCCGATCAACGCCTGAGGAAGTATTAGTGGAAGAACTGAACGCGCTTCTTCTGAAGCACGGATATCATCTCTCAATAAAGCCCTTTGCAGAGAAACGGAGATGGTCTGATTTTCGTGTGGCGGTCCCGCTTGCGCTCCTGTTTATCGGGTTCTTTATTCTTCTCCAAAAAATGGGTCTTGCGAACTTTGTGAACGTGAAAGAAATGTCGTACGGGGTTGCCTTTCTCATCGGGGTAGTTGCGTCTCTTTCCTCGTGCCTGGCGGTGGTTGGGGGGCTGGCCCTTTCTGTTTCAGCTAGTTTCGCAAAGAATGGAGATACCGTGAAACCACAATTGTTTTTTCACGTTGGTCGTTTGGTGTCGTTCTTCTTCTTAGGTGGATTGATTGGTGTGCTTGGCTCCCATCTCACGGTTGGTGCGATGGGAATCTTGATACTCAGTATCCTCACAAGTCTGGTTATGCTTCTTCTTGGGCTGAATCTCTTAGATATTTTTTCTTGGACTAAAATAGTCCAATTAGGAATACCGAAAAGCATCACTGAACAGGCTTATCGATTGAAGAATTGGAACTCTCGTTTTACACCCTTTTTCTTGGGGGCCGTTACTTTTTTTCTGCCTTGCGGTTTTACTCAATCAATGCAGCTCTACACCCTTTCGACCGGTAGTTTTTTTACAGGAGCGTTGACGATGACCGTATTTGCCTTGGGGACATTACCGGTATTGGCACTGCTCAGTTTTGGCTCGCTCGGAATTCGTTCTGAGTCTCATATGAGTATATTTTTCAAAACATCTGGTTTGGTAGTTATCGTGTTTGCACTCTTTGCACTCTCTGGGAGCTTGGTCGCTGTCGGAGTGTTGCCTCCTCTTTTTAATCTGTAGCAGTGAGAAAGAGAAAATTATTTAATGGGTAGTAAAATCATATGAAAATATTTTTTTGGATTCTGGTAGTGGTCTCTTTAATTATTGGGGGGTATTTTGTGAAGCAGTTATTATTTTCGGGTGATAATCTGGCTCGTGTAGATGAAGGAATGGATGCACAAAATGTGACTGAAAACGAGGGGAAACAGTATATTGAAATTCGAGCGAAGGGTGGTTATGAACCGCGTGTAAGTCTTGCCAAGTCCGGTATACCTACCATTCTTCGCATTCGTACAGAGAGTACATTTGATTGTTCTTCTCAGGTGCGTATTCCAAGTCTGAATGTGAGTCAATCTCTTTCTCCCTCTGGTGTGACGGAGGTCGATCTTGGCGTCCTTAAGCCGGGCGTCCTTCAGGGCGCATGCAGCATGGGTATGTACTCTTTCGAAATACGCGCAGAATAAACAAAGGAGCGGATTGGCTTTTTGGCTCGGGTGCGTTACGATAGGGGTATGAAAATACACCTGACTTCCACAATAAGAGAGGCTGTGAAAATAGTCCAGAGACAGGGCGCACTGGCTGATTTTGAATTGCCTTTCTTTCAAGTGAATCGACCAGAAGAGGCGGTTTTCGGAGAATACACGTCGAATATTGCTTTAATGATCGCGAAACCAGCGGGACAAAATCCTCGTGCTGTGGCAGAAATTTTGAAAGCGGCAATTCTTCAAAACGATGCGGATGCCCGAATGTTTGAGAAGATTGAAGTGGCTGGTCCGGGACATTTGAATTTTTTTCTGTCACAGAAAATGCTTGGGCAGACTGTTGACACTATCCTGGCGCAGGGAAATTTGTATGGGAGTACGGATATTGGACAGGGGCAAAAGGTGAATAATGAATTTATTTCTGCCAACCCGACAGGGCCTCTTCATCTTGGTAATGGACGCGGAGGATTCTTTGGTGACACGCTGGCTCGAGTTTTGCGTAAGGCGGGGTATGAAGTGACCAATGAATATTATGTAAATGATGCCGGTGAACAGGTAGTGAAACTTGGGCACAGTGTTCTTCAGGATGATGAAGCAGTGTATGCGGGAGAATATATTGATGCCCTTCATCGGGATCTAGTGGTCAGTGGTACGAATCAGAAGAATGATGCCCGTGTGATTGGTGAACAGGCGGCAGAATCCATTTTACATACATACATTCAGCCAACGCTTATTGAGCAAATGGGTATTTGTTTTGAAGTGTTTACTTCTGAGAAGCGCGACATTGTCGAACAGGGATACGTCGATAAAGCGCTGGCGCTTTTACGGGAAAAAAATCTCACCTATGAATCAGAGTCCGCTGTTTGGCTCAAAACAACGGAATTTGGTGACGATAAGGATCGGGTACTGGTTAAGAGTGACGGTACTCGAACGTATTTCGCTTCTGACTGCGGGTATTTGCTTTTCAAAATGGAACGTGGATATTCTCGTTTTATTTTGACACTCGGTGCTGACCATCATGGGTATCAGGCTCGTTTGCGTGCTGCGGCGGAGGCACTTGGATTTACAGGACGTTTTGATTTTGTTTTTGTGCAGATGGTTCGACTCATGAAAGATGGCGAAGAGGTGCGTATGAGTAAGCGAGCTGGCAATGTAGTTTCCATCGATGAGTTGATTGAAAAAGTGGGTGTGGATGTGGCTCGATTTTTCTTTCTCATGTACAGCCCTGATACACATATGAATTTTGATCTTGGTCTGGCTGAAGAACGATCACAGAAGAATCCAGTTTACTATGCTCAGTATGCACATGCACGACTCTCAAGCATTCTCCGCAAAGCACAGTCTGAAGGTTTTAATATTGAGCAGGGCGATGTCTCGCTTTTGATACATCCGAAAGAACGCCTTTTGTTAGCTGAAATCCTCTCTTTCCCTGATCTGATAGCCGAAACAGCCGAGAATTATTCGGTTCATCATTTGCCACAGTATGCTATTCGTTTAGCCGATCGATTTCATTCTTTCTATGATGCTTGCCGGGTGATTGATGCTGATCAACGTTCATTATCGGATGCTCGCCTTCATTTGGTAAAAAGTGTTATTCTAGTGTTGGGTGAAACTCTTCACTTGATTGGAGTTGCTGCGCCCGAGAGTATGTAGAAGAAAACAAAAGCATGATTCAGAGATTGCCGAAAAAATATCGAGAAAAATACGCCAGACCCAGAGGTGTCGGCGGACAAGTGCTTTTTTTTGCATTTAAAATTATTGGACCAGTGGCATTGTTTTTTATCGCAGCTGTTGGTCTTGATGCATATTCCTTGCTGCGATAATTTTTTGATACAGTGATGTGATGACTCAACCAATGAAACTCTATCTGGTTCGACACGGAGAGGCAGAACATAATGTACTCGGGGTGGGTTCATCGTTGCCTGAAATCACCGAGCGGCATTTGACCGAGCAAGGGAAAGCGCAGATTCATGTAGTTGCAGAATCGCTCAAGAATAAGCCTATCGTTGCTATTGTCAGCTCGCCACTTTTGCGTACTCGTGAGACAGCGGCGATTATTTCGGAAGCCACAGGAATTCGAGTTGATATTGATGACCGTTTGCATGAGACTACTCTGGGTTTTTTTAATGAGAAACCAATACAGCTTTTTTTTGATAAGTATCCAAACCCAGAAATGCGCATCAGTCCAGATGAGAAGGATGGAGTGGAAAGCTTCATTGATATGAGAGGAAGGCTTCAGCGATTTTTAAGCGATCTCGCGCAACACTATGCCGGTCAATCGGTGGTGATTGTGTCGCACGGTGATCCGCTCGAACAGCTTCATGGCATTTTGACTCATGAATCACCAGGAATCTCCTCGACGAGTTGGTACCCAGCCAAAGGGAGCTGTACAGAAGTGACTTGGAGTGGGCAATGAAAGATGTTATTATGATGGGGGTGGAGTGCTATTATTGCAAATGATAACTGTATATTTCAGTCAGTTTTCTGAAATTATTTTAATAAATAAGGAGAAGAACTATGAATGAATATCTCGAAGCGTTTAAAAAATATGCGGATTTTCAGGGGAGAGCAAGTCGACGAGAGTATTGGATGTTTTTTGGAGTGAATCTTGGGTTCGCGGTAGTACTGGGGATTGCCGAGACCATCATGAATACAAAAATTCTTGGTTTACTGTACTCACTTGCTATTCTGGTGCCTTCCCTGGCAATCGGAGTACGTAGATTGCATGATACGAATCGGAGTGGATGGTGGTTATTAATTACTCTTATACCGATTGTTGGTGCTATTATATTGATTGTATTTGCCTTACAAGCAAGTCAAAATGAAGGCAACCGATACGGGGGGGGTGTCTCTGAACAAGCTGCAGGTACGAGCCCAACACTCGCGGATTTTATCCAGCAGTCTCGAGCAGCCGGACAAACTGACGAACAAATCAAGCTTGCTCTCCTTGAGAAAGGTTGGTCCTATGCTGATGTCGAATCGGTGCTCAATGGTGATGCCAAATAATGCATCGAGGCTCATTCTAGAAAACTGAGAAAGTAGATTTGATTTTTCTTGCTCTGAGTGTTAGTCTAAGGGCACAATTTTGAAAGGCACTGATGAGGTTATCACCTCGGAGCCTGGGGAAGAAATCCAGTTGGTATCTGCTTATTGAGCGGAGAGAAGCGGAGAGTAGAACCTCGCGGTCGCGCCCGTTATCGCGTATGAATGAGTCTGCTTCCTCTCTCATTTCGATGGGACGGTGGCGGAGAAGCCAGGGTGGTACCACGTCTTTGACGTCCTTGACACGGTTTTCGTGTCAAGGATTTTTGTTTATTTATGCTGTATTAAGGAAAAATGTTTATGAAACACATGTTTAAGAAAGTAGAGACGCAGGTAAGTTTTCCCAAAATGGAAGAAGAGACCTTGCGCTATTGGGAGACAGAGAAGATTTTTGAAAAGTCCGTGGCACAGCGGGAGGGGAAGCCGCGGTATAGTTTTAACGATGGCCCACCATTTGCGACGGGGACACCACACTATGGGCATATTGTGGCAAGTGTTATCAAAGATGTTGTGCCGCGCTACTGGACCATGAAGGGATTCCAAGTCGAGCGGAAATGGGGCTGGGATTGTCACGGACTTCCCATCGAAAATATTGCGGAGAAGGCGCTCGGTATCAAACACAAGAAAGATATTGAGGCACTCGGTGTGGCGAAGTTTAATGATTTCTGTCGCTCGACGGTCATGGAATATGCGGCGGAGTGGGAAAAGGTGATACCACGTATTGGACGCTTTGCCGACATGGAACATGCCTACAAGACCATGGACAAGCCATACATGGAGAGTGTGTGGTGGGTATTCAAAACACTGTGGGACAAGGGGCTGATTTATGAGAGCTATCGCTCGATGCATATTTGCCCGCGTTGTGAGACGACGCTTTCGCAGCAGGAAGTGAGCGACAACTATATCGAGGTGAAAGATTTGTCGGTGGTGGCGAAGTTTGAATTGGTCGACGAACCAGGCACCTTTGTGCTCGCGTGGACGACGACGCCCTGGACACTGCCGGGCAATGTGGCTTTGGCAGTGGGTGGTGAGATTGAATATCTTCGTGTGAAATTCGACAGCAAGGAGGAACACACCGAATCCTCGTCAGATTATTCAGCGGATAAAAAGAAGACAATAGAGCCTGGGATATATATTTTTGCGAAAACAAGATATTTAGATTTTGAAGAGCTTTTTGATCCTACAGATTATACTCAATTTCTGAATGGAACCATACAAATTGAAGATATCTCCAATGTTAAAGGCGTTATCAGTGGTAGAGACTTAGTAGGACAGCGCTATAAACCACTTTTCGATACGTATGCCAATGATACGACGATCGAAAATCATGCGAACGGCTGGAAGATTTATGCCGCGGATTTTGTGAACACGGATGAGGGGACGGGGGTGGTGCATATCGCCCCGGCCTTTGGTGAGGATGACATGAATTTGGGGAAAGAAAAAAATCTGCCGTTTGTGCAGCACGTGCGTATGGACGGAACGATCAAAGAGGAAGTGGTGGCCTTTGCCAACATGGATATTAGTCCGCGCGCCAAAGGGAAGGTGAATGAAATTCGTGAAGCCGATCTTACTATCGTCAAATATCTTTCTGAGAAAGGTTTCGTGTTTGCTTCGGAAAAATATCTGCATAGCTATCCGCACTGCTGGCGTTGCGATACACCGCTTCTCAATTATGCTACGTCATCGTGGTTTGTGGCGGTAACGAAAATCAAGGATAAATCCCTTGAACTCGCCAAACAAATTCATTGGTCGCCAGAGCATATGAAGGAGGGTCGCTTCGGAAAATGGCTTTCGGGTGCGCGTGATTGGTCGATAAGTCGACAGCGCTATTGGGCGAGCGTCATGCCGATTTGGAAATGCGCATGCGGTGAATTGCGTGTCTTCGGATCGATAGCCGAGCTTGAAACGGCGAGCGGAAAAAGTGTTACTGATTTACACAAACATATCGTTGATGAAATTACAGTGCCGTGTGAGAAATGTGCTGAGACCATGCGACGCATTCCAGATGTACTCGATACTTGGTTTGATTCGGGGTCGATGCCATACGCGCAGGAGCACTACCCATTTGAAAATGAAGCGCATTTTCAGAGTGGTTTTCCGGCTGACTTTATCGCGGAAGGTGTTGATCAGACACGTGCTTGGTTTTACTACCAGCATATTCTTGGAACGGCGGTACAGGGGCAAGTTGCTTTCAAAAACGCGATTGTGACGGGCATTGTTTTGGCTGAGGATGGCAAAAAAATGTCCAAACGATTGAAGAATTACCCTGATCCGATGGCAGTCGTGGATAAGCACGGCGCCGACGCACTTCGGCTCTATCTCCTTTCTTCTCCGATTGTTGCGGGAGAGAACCTCAATTTTTCTGAACACGATCTTGCTGAAAGTTCCCGCAATGTGTTTCGTATGTTGTGGAATTCATATTCTTTTTTCATGATGTACGCGGCTATCGATAGCTGGGAACCCAAAAAGCAAGCATCACCATCAGAGAATCTCCTTGACCGATGGATGCTCTCGGAACTGCAGATGCTGATCCAAAATGTCGATCAGGCCATGGAATCATATGAATTGCTTCGGGCCACACGTCTCTTCGCGCCGTTCATCGATCAGCTTTCTAATTGGTATATTCGTCGCAGTCGAGAGCGTTTCTGGAAGAATGAAAGTGACAGCGATAAAGAGCAGGCCTACCAGACTCTCTTTGATGTTCTCGTGACACTGACCAAATTGATGGCTCCGTTCACACCTTTTCTGTCTGAAGAAATCTATCGGAATCTTGTCATTTGTCATTCCCGCGCAGGCGGGAATCCAGAAGTATCTGAATCCGTACATCTTGCAGACTGGCCGGCTGTGGATGAAAGATATACGGATGAAAAACTGAATGAGAATATGAATCTCTTGCGTGAAGCAGTGACTCTTGGTCTTCAGAAGCGGGCGGAAAAAAATATCAAAGTCCGGCAGCCACTTGCGAAAGTACTTTTACCACATAAATACGCGAGTGTTTTTGATGAGACTTCGAATCATCATGAGTGGCGAGATATTTTGTGCGATGAACTCAATGTCAAAGGCGTAGGGCTTGGTACGAGCGAGGACGTAGATTTTGATTGGGAACGAAACTCTGACCTCATTCTTGAAGGCGAAATGAATGAAATCAATCGTGCCATTCAAGAAGGGCGCAAGAAAGCCGGATTTAATGTGGAAGACCGTATCCATCTGGGGTATCAAGGTAAGGAGAGTGTATTTGAGAAGTTTGAGGATGAAATCAAACGCAAAGTTTTGGCCACGACCGTGACATCAGGCGACATCACCGATGCCGAATACACTGCCACCGTCGACATCGAGAGCGAATCATTCACCTTTCAATTGAAACGAGTATGAAGAACTTTTACTGTTCTGTTTTTGGTGCAGCAAGATCTTGCATTCTAGAATACCTAACCGACTACGCATTATTTTCCCGGGATTTGGCACATCCAGTTGCGGGTGTAGAGCGCGGGAGTAACATTCAATATTCTTTTGATGTTAAGTTGGACATGATTATTCAGAGAGAGATTGAGAAGGCGGGACTGCAGGGTGCTGTATTTTCCGAAGAAAGTGGATTCTATACCGTCGGAAGTGAAAAGAAATATCGGATTGTGTTTGATCCTTTTTGCAATAGTACCCTAGCTTCACGAAGTATTTTAGATAGCGCTTGCGGAATGTCGGTGTTTTCTTGGGATTACCAGTTATTAGCATCGGGGATTCTCGATTATCAGACTGGTGTAGTTGCTTTTTACGAAGTTGGGAATGAAACACAATTTTTTTCACTTGTGTCAGGGGAAAGCATTCTCATGCGGCAGGAAGCCTCTGAATTACTCGAGAATGCTTGGGTAGTGCTTGTTTTAGAAAATCAACGAGAAAGAGCCAGACTGAATGAAGTGCAAACAATATTGGATGGTGCCAAGCGGATTCTTGTGGGGAGTGGACATATTTATTGGCTGCGTCTTGCTCTCGGGAGTGTTGATGCGTATCTTGATCCGATTGGTGGTGAGCAGTTGTATGAAATGTTTGCTGCCTCAGTCGCCCAAGGAGCAGGATGCAAAGTAACGAATCTGGAGGGCGAAACATTTGACGCAGGAAAGTACTTGAAGATATTTGAACAAGACCCTCTTTTCGCATATTATCCGATAGCCGCTCGAACAGAGGCGCTCCATAGCATTTTGCTTCGTTCACAGCAAAAAGATTCTGTTATTGAGTAAGATATGAACACTATTCGATATTGAAATCGTGCGTTCTGGCTTGGATGTGGCAGATGGGGTGACCGGTCGTGTATGCGGAGATGTCTATGTGTGAATGTGGAGCTGGTCGTTCGTCCATGGTTTACTTGGTTGATTTTTCTGAATGGAATATCGCTATACCGCTATCGTGCTGAAGAAAAAAGAGGTCGGAGAAACCGATCGTTTGTACACGTTTTACACCAAGGAGCAGGGCAAAGTGCGAGCCGTGGCCAAGGGGATTCGCAAGTTAGGTGCAAAGTTGGCCAGTCAGCTTGAGAACGGAACCCTCGCCGATGTGGCGGTGGCGCGTA
>CAZDRG010000010.1:0-21108 GCA_964508015.1 uncultured Bdellovibrionales bacterium | reverse complement strand
TTTTCCGATACATCGACGCTTGAGTTTTCAGATATGCGAAAATTTGGGTGGGTGAGGTTGGTCGAAACAAGCGAGGTAGAACAGCTTTCGAGTATCTCAGCGCTCGGCGTGGATGCTCTTTCATTAAAACTCACACCAACATTTTTCGGAGAGCTGCTCACAAAACGAGGGAGACGGACCATTGGAGATCTCTTGCTTGACCAGTCGCTCATCGCTGGTATTGGCAATATCTACCGAAGTGAGGCATTGTTTCTCGCTGGTATTCGACCAGAGCGACTCAGCGTGACGCTTACTCTTACTGAGCAGGCAAAACTCACGAAAGCGATTCGACGAGTACTCGGGCAAGCATCTCGTTTGGGTGGGATGTCGGACGGGGATTTTCGTGACACAGATGGCTTACCAGGACGATTTGAAAAGAATCTTTTTGCGTATGGTCGAACCGGTCAATCGTGTCAGAAATGTGATACAATCATACAGAGAATGAAAATGGGGCAGAGAAGTGTCTTTTTTTGTCCCCATTGTCAAGCGTAAGAATGCAGAGATGTATAAAACATAACGAAGCCGGAGTATGCGAATGAAACAGAAAGTCGTCATATTGCTAGTAGCAATCGCCATTGTTGGCCTGGGATGGTATTTTTTTAATACGAGCGGTGAAAAACGTCAGGCAATCAAATTGGATAATGATATGAAGTCGATGACTTCTCCAGAAACGACGGAGAGTATCGCAAATCAGGGTGATGTGAGTCCTATTTCCGGTATAGCCTGTGAACACTGGAATCGTCGTCCAGTTGCCGTGATGCAACCTGCTGATCCTTCAGCTCGTCCAGCCGCTGGGTTTTCTTCGGCTGAAATGGTTTTTGAGATGCCGGTATTTACCAACTCAAATACTCGTTTGATGGGAGTATATCTGTGTGATATTCCTGATGATATTGGTTCGATGCGAAGTGCTCGGCACGACTATCTCCCTCTTGCCAAGGGTCTCGATGCGGTTTTTATTCATTGGGGGTATTCAAAATTCGCCGAGACATTACTTGAACGCAAGGTGGTAGACAACATTAATTGTTTGACGACGTCTTTTTGTCCACGCTGGGCCCAAACAGGTAAGATGAAATATGAAGATACGGGTCGCATTACACGCGAGAGTATTTTGCAGGCAATGGAAAAGTATCAATACCGAACCACCAATAATTTTGTTGGATATCCCCATCAAAATGAATTAGCACTTGAGTCACGACCGACCGGCGGGCGTATCCGTCTCGCGTATCCAAATCCGTACGACGTCTCTTATGATTATGACAAGGCGACAAATACCTATTTGCGCACCTGGGATGATGAGCCAGATATGGACAAAAATAATAATACTCGCGTCGCTCCAAAAAATATCGTCGTAGCGATAGTAGAATCAGAGCAAGTCAAACTCGCGACTGATTACAAGGCACGAGGGGTGCAGGATCCATGGGAACTCGTTCCCGAGCATGACCGTGCTGGTCTGGATTATGGCGGGGTTGGTCGCTATAACAATCTCGAGATGGGAGATCCTTGGTTTGATACCAAAGATACAGGAGACGCTTTTTTCTATATGAATGGTCGGGAAATGAAGGGTGTTTGGAAAAAGGACAAGAGCAAACTTGAGAGTAAGCTTACTTTCTATCAGGCCGATGGCAGTGAGGTCAAATTTGTACCCGGACAAATATGGGTCAACGTTGTCGAACCAAGTTACGGAATCAAGTGGGAGCCGGGGAGCTAGTGTTTGTGGCGACCTTCCCTTGAAAGCAGGCCGATGTGGCCTGTTTTTGGTATACTGAAGAGAAGAAGCGAGGAGGAGGACTTTTGGTTTTACAGAGAATATAAACCTCTCATATGTTGTGCTCGCCTTCGCGGAAATGACAATCCCTCTTAATTTTAAAATAAGGGCGGGTAAAGAATTTGAATTACGTATGTTGTATTTTTTGCATGGTGAAGATGAGGTGCGCGTTGGTGATCGTCGGCGCGAACTCTCAGATGGTTTTCGAAAAAAGTATCCGACGGGCGAGGTACAGATTTTTGATTTTGAAGATACGGGCACGCCCGAGGCTATTCGGGCAGCTTGCTCTGCTTGTGACCAGGGATTGTTTGCTGTTCCCAAGCTGGTGATGTGGCTTCACCCATTCGCGCTCAAAGAAGGGGAGGATGCTCTCAAGAAATTTCTGACGCGATTCGTCAAAGAGCCACCAGTGGATATTTCGCTTCTCATCGTCGCAATGGGGAAAATAAAGAAAACACATCCGATAGCCGCCTTTCTTCTGAAGAAATCCGATCGAATAGAAGCGATTGATCCATTGACTGGTGTTCAGCTGGAGCGGTATATTGCTGCTTTGTTCGCGGATATTGATTCCAGTCTTTCTATTGGTCGCTCGGCCTGTGGAATGCTTTTGAAGGCAGTCGGTGGTGATATGCTTCGCCTCAAACAAGAAGTAGCTCGATTGGCGGCCTACCGTGGCACCGGTATAATCACAAATGATGATGTCGTGCTGTTTCTTCGTCCGAGTATGGAATCAAGTGTCTTTCAGGCGCTCGATGCGATGTCACGCGGAGAACGAGCCAAGGCAGCTCTCCTCTTTGCGCAAGAGCAAGCAGGTGAATCCAAACAAGACGCGGTATACGGACTGCTTTCGATGTGTGCTTGGCAGCTTCGTCGACTCATTCAAGTTCGCGAAGCCTTTGATCGAGGTTTGCGTGATGGCGCCAGTATTGCGCGTGAGACAAAATTACCACCATTTGCCGTACAAAATATGTTGCGATCGCTTGAGAGTCTCCCGCTCTCTCGTCTGACAGCTGGACTGATTCTCTTGGCTGACATGGATGCGGCGCTCAAAGTTGGCGCGCTTGATCCTGGTGTCGCTCTGGATACTTTTGTCTGGAAATTTTGACAAGGGTACATGGTCTTGTATTCATGAAGATTCCTTGTCAAAAATGGCTCATTTAGACCCAATGAGATGTGAATGATTGACTTTATCATAATAGTATGCTAAAATATGAGGTCGTAAATGTACGATGAAGTTTTTTGGCAACATATTCTCAACTCAAAAGGAGGAATCATGACTACGCAAAACATGTGTCCCTATCACAAACATACATATGTCAGGTGGTACGGGCTCGGCCGGAACAATCCGGCACGAAATCAGCTAGTGGCCACCAGGGAGACCGATGGTCTAGACATCCCGGAACAAGCTCACTCCTTTCAGTTCTATGAGGTGTATACGGCAGCAGTCCAAGTCGGGTCTTGTTCGGTACTCATGAAGAGTGATGAGATGGCTTTCTCGCCAATCTACTACTGTGGCGGGGCGCTCTTCACCGTCGCGGAGGGCGAGCGTTTGTTCGCTATGCATGACAGTGTCATTTTTGACACAGGGGATCCCATGGACGATGAGTGGACGCTTTTCGATGAGATCAGCAGAGATGGGCGGCACGAAGGTGTGACCTATGTCATACGGCGGCGGGATGGTGAAATCAAACCGTTCCGTCAGGGAATAGATGTTCTAATTCCTCAGAAGTGAATGGCGAAAATTTTTCGTCGAGGCTGGTCAGGGGCAATGCTCTTGACCGGTCGTTTTTTTTCTTCAAAAAATTCTTCAAAAAAACCACCCCGACAAATGTGGGGTGGTTTTCTTTCTCACGAGAGATGTTTGAATCAAGAGGCTAGGCAGCGACCTTCTTGGCGGCCACTGTCTTTTTTGGAGCGGATTTTTTAGTGGCGACCTTCTTGGTTGCTACTTTCTTGGTCGTGGTTTTCTTGACTTCGTCCTTGCTTAAGTAGGCTTTCTTCACAAAAGCATTGAGTCGGGACTTCTTGTTGGCAGCGGTGTTTTTCTTGATGATGTTTTTCTCAGCTGCTTTATCAAGAGCCTTTTGAGCTTCTTTGTAAAACTTCTGTGCATCATCAAAATTTCCGGCGGCGACAGCCTCACGGGTCTTTTTGATAGCACTTTTCACAACACCTTTCACGATTTTATTCTTCTCGGTTTTGTGAGCGGTGACCCGCATGTATTTGATAGCGTTCTTCTTGATTGGCATAGCGATGCGCGTTATGATTGATTGTTCGATGGGCTAGAGAGACCCTTCGAGACTGTTTAATTAAGAGATGTACCAACAAACCTGGAATTTGAGACAGATTATTTCTCAGTATCGCTCTCACATCTCATCGCACAATGAAAGCAAAAAAGAATGCTTATCGGTGAAAACAAGAACATTTCGGCTGTAAACCTCTCAAAGCTTGTCAGGTTATCTCGATAGCCTTTCGCGCTTTTCAAGGTTTCCATCTCGAAATGTTCTTATTTTCCCTCGACATGAGATTTGAGATAGATACTAACAGAAAATTGATTTTTTGGCAAGAGTTTCGGAAATGGGACGGCGTGCCAAGCGAGGGTAAAACAGGTACTATAGAGAAAAGACTATTTTATAACGGAAGAGTATGATAGGGCTTCTCGAAGGAGAATTACGGGAAATGAAGAATGGCACCGCACTGGTTATGTGTGGGGGAGTGGGATATCGAGTCTCGGTATCCGCTTATACCCTCGGGAAAATTGCTGGAGCCGAATCGGTACTCCTCTATATTCATACGCATGTACGAGAGGATCAGCTGACACTGTACGGATTCCTTGATGATGATGAGCTCGAGATGTTTGAGCTACTTATCTCTATTTCGGGTATCGGTCCAAAGGTGGCTCTCGGGATTTTGTCTATTGCTGATCCGAATACTATCCGCACTGCTATCGTACACAAGGATGCCTCTCTGCTCACTCGTGTCTCAGGGGTGGGAAAGAAGACAGCCGAGAGAGTGATTGTCGAGTTGCAGAATAAGGTCAAAGAAACTGAACTGCATGGTACCGCGCAGGCTCTTGCGGATCAGGATGCTCTCGAAGCGCTTTGCGCTATGGGATACTCAGTCACGGATGCACGTGAGGCGCTCAAACTCGTTGCACCAGAAATCAAAGATGTCGGAGCACGAGTCACACAGGCCCTCAAAAAACTTGGGAAAAAGTAAGTGCAATTAAGAAACTTTTGGGGCTAACAAATTTATCCGAAAAAGAAAGAGAATTTTCTTTGGTGAATTCACTCAAAATGAGAAGCGTTGTTTTATGGATAATTTTCTTCAGTCATCAGAGTGGGCGCGCTTTCAGGAAATGAATGGGCGTGAGGTGGTGCGGACCGAAAGTGGAGCCTATGGTTTTGTTCATTCACTTCCAATAGTAGGTCGGTATCTCTATCTGCCCAGATTTCCTGATGGCACTATTTCCGATGCAGAGTCTACTCTCAAGGAACTTACATTGTTAGCACAACAAAAGAAGTTTGGTTGGATACGCTTGGAACCAGAGACGGATGAGATATTGCAGATATGTAAAACCGGCGTTTCTCTGTTGGGAGAAAATGAGAAAATACGGCTTATCAGAGCCCCGCATGACATGCAGCCACGGGAGACTTTTGTGGTGGATATAGAAAAATCAGAGGAAGATCTCCTGGCTCAGATGAAAGCGAAGACGCGTTACAACGTACGACTCGCGGAAAAAAAAGGTGTCCGAATTTTCATAACCCGAGAGAAAAAGTATCAAGACATTTTTTTGACACTTATCGAGGCAACAGCAAAACGGCAAAATATTCTTCCCCATCCAAAATCGTATTATGAAAAGATGATAGCCGTTTTTTCAGAAGAGAAACTTATGCTTTTTGTGGCTGAATACGAGGGAATGATATTGGCAGCAAACATGGTTTTGTTTTCGGGAGATATGGCGACGTATCTGCATGGCGGGACAAGCGATGTTCACCGCGAAGTGATGGCACCAGTGATCCTTCAGTGGGAGCAGATGCGTGAAGCGAAACGGCGCGGATGTCACTGGTATGATTTTGGCGGTGTCAGTGTCTCGGCTGAAATCAAGAATCACCAAGCAAAGATCGCTGCCTGGGAAGGAATTACTCGTTTCAAACTCGGGTTTTCTCCTGATACGATACCGATGACATTTCCAGGATGCTATGATATGGTGGTTGATCAGAAGCGATATGAATTGTATTCCCACCTTCGTTTTTTGCAGAAAAGTTTGTCGATAATGAGGAAGTTTTTGAGAAGATAAAAGTGTATGCGTCACGCGTGCTCCCGACTGATACCGCAGTCGTTGAAAAATCTTTGCTATCATTTGCCGCTGGCTATTCTGTCGGCGGTGTATTTTGGTTTTCCGTCTCGGCGACTCAAAGTGATTGGTGTGACTGGGACGAACGGTAAGACGACGACGACACAGTGCATTGCGAGTATTCTTCAGAAGGCGGGCAAGAAAGTAGCCATGGCCTCGACTATCAATTTTGAAATTGGAGAGAAAAAATGGACGAACAGTTCTAAGTTCACAACGCTTTCGGCGTGGAAGCTGCAGAAATTTTTGCACGAGGCAGCGAGAGATGGTTGCGAA
The DNA here is from genome assembly GCA_964508015.1 of uncultured Bdellovibrionales bacterium. Classification (GTDB taxonomy): domain Bacteria; phylum Patescibacteriota; class Minisyncoccia; order Moranbacterales; family UBA1568; genus JAGOSP01. The sequence goes on along the minus strand of CAZDRG010000010.1, from coordinate 14,674 downwards.
TACGCGATTATTGAAACCTCATCACACGCGCTCGATCAGCATCGGGTATGGGGTATCCGATACGAGATTGCCGTGATGACCAATGTGACCCGTGAGCATTTGGATTATCACCATACGATGAAGGAATACCGACGAGCAAAGCGACGACTCTTTGAGCGAGCGAATATGGCCGTGGTGAATCTTGATATGGAAAGCCCTGAAGAGTATCTTCACGCGAAGTCTTTCGCCAAGAGCGTGACGTATGGTATCGAACAGACGAAAGCAGACATTGTTGTGGAACAGCTGTCGATGAATGCGGAGGGGGCATCATTTTCGGTTCAGGGGACGCTCTTTCAGATACACTTGCCGGGTCGCTACAATGTTGAGAATGCGCTTGCTTCTCTGGCGGTCGCTCAGCTCTTGGCAATTGATTTCTCGATTGCGGAGCAGGCCTTGAATGATATATCGGGTATAAAGGGACGAATGGAGTCGGTACTCAATACGTACGGAATCCACATCTTCATTGATTATGCGGTTACCCCCGATGCGCTCGAGAAATTATACGCTTTAATTACCAGTATGCGATCAGAAGGCGAGTGTATCATCGCTGTATTTGGGGCTTGCGGAGAGCGCGATCGGGGTAAGAGACCGATAATGGGGTCTCTCATTTCCTCTTTCGTGGATATGCTGATTTTGACGAATGAAGATCCTTATCATGAAGATCCTGAGCGTATCATGGATGAGATTGCACAAGGAATTGTGGGCAAAGAAATGGGGAAGGACTATTGGCGTATTTCTGATCGACGCGAGGCAATCGCTCGAGCTCTTTCTCTGGCAAAATCCGGTGACTGGGTGATAGTGACCGGCAAGGGTGCCGAAGAGACTATGGCTATCGGCAATGAACGTCTTCCGTGGAATGAGCGAAGTGTTATAGAAGAGGAGCTTCAAAAAAAGAATCACATCTCCGATTGAGGAGATACGGTAGTGTTATAAAAAAAAGGGCGCCGACATGGGGTTCGGCGCGATTCCAACTCTTGACTACGGATGACCACGATCACTTGAGTGAAAAAGTGAGACCCGAGTGGCCTTGTATGACAAGAATACCTTGATGTTGAGGGCCACATCCAATGGTCAATTCCACGCTGACGAGGACTTGCTGGCCCTGTCGGTTTTGGTAATGAAGGAGGATATTGAGTATCCCGCATGATGTAAGCTCGCCACGATGGTCAGAAATGCAGAACAACGACTGACTCGTCATATCGAGCGTTGTGTCAGGCTCATGAGAAGAGAGAGACCCAGAGCAAAACAAATCACAGGTGCTCGTCCCCTCGTCATCGTCTAAACACGGGTGAGGAATGGTCCTCTTGCTACATGATACTACGCAAGACGGAGATTTCCAGAAACTCGAGAGCGCTTCCCCATCGATGCGCGCGATGTTGAGCGTGAGAAGGTGTAGAGACCAATCAGCGACCACCAATGCAAAGGACGAAGGAGGGGAGTCGTGTTCGAGTGTTCTCCTTAAGTATTGATCGAATGTTGAGTACCCTGCTCTCTGTAGTTTCGAAAGATCAACAAGAAACGGTCCCCCTTGGACTGTCTCACGTGAAAAAGAATTACTTTGGCTAGAGGGGCCCCTGAAGCCGGTACGTTGCATGTCTATATCCATTCCTTTCTTTTTCGGACTTGTTGGTAATGTAACTCCTTGTAGCCTAGTGATAAATATAGATTTTGTAAACCCGGAGGAAAATTGAGTAGAAAAAAAGTATAAAAAAAAGAGGAGCGCCGGTGTATTGGCGCTCGTACAGCTTGCTGCTCGGGCAGCTTATTCGGTAGTGAATCTGAGTCCATCATGGTCCCTATCTTGACAGCGAAAAAAAAGCATGTTCTCTCCTTGGCCGCATCGACCAAAGGAAAGCGTGATCATGAACAATCTTCTTTGTCCTGATTGGTCTGCACGATAATGCTTCTCAAGGATTACTCGAAATGCCCAAAGGTCAGGGGCAATCCTTGCGGAGGATCGAAGCAGCGCCAGATCCGGTATTTCTTTGTCTTTGGGGAACGGTTCTGAACTTTCTCGCGTCGAAGAATTGTTCCTTCTTGGGCTGAAAAATACGCAAATTCTTTTCCAGAGAGTGGGTGGTGCCACATATGGTTGATCCGGATCAGGGGGGACTTCGGAAGTCTCTGTTGGCTGTCCGAGACACGGAGGACGAGGCGTGTTGCAGGGATGGCCGGAATCTTCAAGATGCTCGAACCTGTAGGTTGTATTCCAGTCGGTGTTTAGAACGCCGCCGCTCACACAACAAATGGTGATTGTTTCAGGTCTTTCGGAGACAGGGTCAAAGAGTGTGAGCGTGAAAGACAGCTTATCTGCTCTTCGTAGATCCGGCCTATTTGCCTCGCTCCAGAGTAATTCGCAAACCGGCACAGGATTTTCTGGGTCACGTGGAATCAAAAGGAGACGCGTGGGATGGACTTCTGTCTCGTAGGTGCTGAGATTCTGAATGTTTTCGAGAGTTTCTGACATCAGGAGATCCTTTCGGGAGTTGGTTTTAGATAGTTGTTAAGCAACTGCATCGAGCATAGTGGAAAAATCTTGGTCTGTAAATGAAGAGAGAGGTGATTGAGGTACAAAAAAACTCATCCTTTTTCTGACGAATGGAAAGATGGGTTATGCAACAGGAGGAGCAATTAAGCGTTCAAGAGAGCAATTAGAATCACAGTGAGGCAGAAGCCAAAAAGAGCGCCCACAATGACCTCACTCGTTCGATGACCAACTCGCTCTTTGAGATGAGGGAATTTACTTTCGTCGATTTCTCCGCGGAGCTGGTCGACAAGCATATTGAGATAACGACCCTGATCACCAAGTATCATACGGATACGGAGAGCATCGTCAATGATAATGAAGGCAAGACCAACGGTGACCGCGAAGGCACCCGAATTCATACCCTCGAAGTAACCGATAGAAGTGAGCAGCGAGACCGCAAAAGCAGTGTGCGCGCTTGGCATATGGCCATGAGTGAAAATATATTCTGGTTTCCAACCATGTCGCAGGGTAAAGAAAATGAATTTAGCAAGCTGCGAAAATAGACCAACGAAAACAGGCAGAAGAAAAACGAGGTGTGTTTGAATAAATTCCATACAGATGTAATTGAAATAAGGAGTACTTATTTTTTGATTATAGCACGACTCAAGTGGAGGGATTGTCTTTTTGTTTGAGCTCGGCGTTCCTTTTAGAGTCAAAACTGATCAGGAAAGAGGAATGCTTTACCGAGAGGAGTGGCGAGCATGAGGAGTAGCTAAATTATGGAAAATATTCTATACTGGCGGAGGATAAACAATAATATACGATATAATTATGGGTACTATTGGACTGATTGGAATTGTCATTGCTGCCGTGGCTGTTTTTGCAATTTTTGCTTATAATGGGCTTGTTTCGTTGAAAAATCGAACCGAGGAAGCCTGGAGTGATATTGATGTGCAAATGAAGCGTCGTTATGATCTCATCCCAAATCTGGTGAATACGGTGAAGGGATATGCGGCACATGAGCAGACGGCTTTTGAGAAAGTGACTGAGGCGCGCGCTCGTGCCATGGGGGCTACGGGAGTATCCGACAAGGGCGAAGCTGAGAATATGCTTTCCGGAGCGCTCAAATCTATTTTTGCGATCGCTGAGGCATACCCAGATCTCAAGGCAAACACCAACTTTCTTGAATTACAGCAGGAGCTTTCGGATACTGAGAATAAGATTCAGGCTGCTCGTCGTTTCTACAATGGCAATGTCCGTGATCTGAATACGAAGATTGAGACTTTCCCTTCCAATATTGTTGCTGGAATGTTCGCCTTTACAAAGAGAGAGTTTTTTGAGCTCGATGAGAGTGAGGCGGCAGCCAAGCAGCCAGTTGCGGTTCAGTTCTAAATTTGTTCGACATAAATACAAAAAGAAAAAATGAGCATGAGAAATTTTTCTAAAATGATTGGCATGTTGTCAATTGTCAGCGTGGTCTTCATCGCAGTCCTCTTTGTCTTTGATGTGGTGCAGGCACAAGAAATGCGAGATATGTTGCAAAAGATACTGCTTGCTCTCGCTCTGGTGGCACTGGGAGGATTTGGGATATCTGTTTTGACTCAACCATCGAAGTAGCAATTTGGTCAGTGAGCGTGGATATCAAAGTCCGGGTCTTGAGAAAGACTCGGTTTTGATTTGAGAGAAATTACGGGGCAATACTTCTGATGTATACTCAATATGAGTGAGGCATAATTTTTGTGCAAGATTTATGAAAAAGCAGAAATATTTTGTGAGTCGAATGAGTAGAAGAATTCTTCTATTTTTTTTCGTGTGCACAATGTCCGTCATGAGTGTGCATGCTGCTCGGGCGGAAACTCCCAACCGATCCTATGCGTATGATCGTATTGAGTATCAGTTTACAGTGAATCAAGACACGACCGTCCAGGTGGAAGAAGCCCAAACCTATCGATTTCAGGGCGAGTATCACCAAGGAAATCGCAATATTCTGCTAAGCGGTGTCGATAAGATTGACACTATATCAGTAAGAGACACTGATACCGGGCGGCCTCTTGTATACACGGCTTCTCGTCTTGATAAGACCAATCCGAGTAGTTATGGGCGATACACTACCTATCGTGAAAATGGAAAGCTCGTTATCGAATGGTATTATGACGCCCGTGATACGACACGCACTTGGACACTCCAATACACCCTACACGGGGCGATTCGTTTTTTGAGTGAGAAAGATGAACTCTATTGGAATTTGTTTACGGAATATCAGGTACCAGTGAAAGAGGTGAGGGCATTGGTGGTTTTACCGCAAGACTTCTCGCTGACTGAGAGGCATGCACTTTGGTATACCAATCCCGCGGTATCAGCGGGAACGATTACCTATCCAGATAATCATTCTATTCTTTTCTCAGGTCAGAATTTCCCTGCGTTTGGTAAGGCGACTATCGCGGCTGGGTGGCCGCTGGGGGCACTTGAGAGAAGTCTTTATTGGAGGAGTGTTTTTTTGAGATTCATCTGGGTGCTTCTGGCGGTGCTCGTTGTACTTGGTTCAGTTCTCAGTGTGACTCTCCGATATTTCAGAACTGAACGCTGGAATGCAGGAAGAGGGACGATAGTACCAGAATACGAACCACCTCGGGCGCTGCCACCAGCTATGGCAGAAGTGATTATCAAAGAAACGGTGAGTGAAAAAGCATGGAGTGCTACCGTAATTGACTTGGCGGTACGTGGATTTCTCAGGATTGAGGAAGTCCCTCTGACGCGTATGGAGCGGATCGGGAAGGCGTTTATTGGAGGCATTGGGCTGCTCGTGGTTATCCTTTTCTTTATTGGGAATCATATACCCTGGTCTTTCGCAGTACTCATCTTTGGTTTTTGGTTATTTCGTTTTGGGATAAGACTTTTCGTTACCAAGACCCAGTATGCGAGCTGGGTGACGAAGGACTACTCAATTACCCGTCTACCACAAAAAACAGAAACAAAGCTCGAGGATTACGAACAGCGTTTTCTGGATATCCTCTTTCCGAATGGGAAGACTGTATTTTCCACGCGGGACATGAGACGCGGTGGGCAGCGGATGGCAAAACAAAAAATGCATACCGATTTGATCAAGCTTCGGAAGTTGCTTCTCGAGGAAACTGTGACTGACACGTCCGCTTACGCGGTTGGTTTTCAGAAGTGGTATCGCGCAAAAATTGGTCTTGTAGTGGGCTTAGTAAGTATATTTATGATTTCGGTGACAATGGGTCAAGCTGCACCGCTTATCATTATCCCATTTCTCATTTCGGGGTACTGCGTCATCTGGGCCATACTCTTTTTTCGGTATAATCCTCGTCTCAATCGTGAGGGACAAATCTTCAAGGAGGAATGGCTTGGTTTTAAACTCTATCTCGAGACAGCAGAAAAATATCGTTTGCAAAATCTGACACCGGACATGTTTGAGAAATATCTTCCATACGCCATTATCTTTGGCGTCGAGAAAAAGTGGGGGAAGGCTTTTGAAAATATGACTTTGGAATCACCGGATTGGTATGGAGGAACCATCGGCATGACGGGCGTGGCAGCGAGTAGTAGTTTTTCAGCTGCGAGTTTCTCGTCTTCTTTTGGAGCGTCTTTCTCCTCGTCCTTTTCAAGCGCGGGCGGTGGCGGAGCATCCTCTGGCGGTGGCAGTGCGGGCGGTGGCGGTGGAGGCGGTGGTGGTGGCGCTAGCTAGTAAGAGATTCTCTTGAATAAAAAAAGACGGCCCCCGATAGATGCTCGGGGGCCGCGAATTTTTGTGGGAACGCTGATCGGATTCAGGTGACCAGGACCAGGACACACGTATATGCAGGGTTTACTGATTCCCTGGTGGCTAACCTGTAATGCACGCGATTCCGTTCGAGTGGGGCCAGGATTTCACTCCCTCTTACAAAAAAGAATCGGGTGTCCTCTCTGATGATGATCCCGGATTGTACCGTACTGTAATGAGGGATGATCTGTCGGTCGTTCGGTCCGATTATGACACCAGCCTGTACGGTTACCTCATATCCGATAATGACTGGTCTCTTGTGGCTGGGTTTCATATCGAGCAGTCTGACACCGATTTCTATTGTGCAACCGTCTCCAATGTGGGCTCCTACCCCGACATAGACTTGGGACTCGATGGTGACGCGATTTCCGATGTGGACTCCGGCCTCGATGATGACACCGTGACCGATGGTGACGTCGGATCCGATAGAGGCCGATGGATGCACGTAGGTTCCAAATCCAACTTGGAGACCTTGTGCGGCGAAATGCCCTGCCCCCCAGCCACTGAACTTTGAGGCGAAAGCGCAATACCCGAGAGTGACACTGCCTGAACTTGGTGAGTGACCAGCTGGTCCAATAATCGGATTGCCCGGCGAGTAGCTTGTCATGGCGTTGTGGCAGCAGCTGGAGATGATGCCACCGCTCTTCATGAGTTCGATGGCATGGAGAAGCTATTGATTACTCGTCCACTCGCCATTTTGCAGCTGGACGATTTGGAGAACGCAGCTGCCGAGCTGCTCGACCACGAGTCTGATGACACGCGCGTAGGCATCTGTTTCACAGGAGAACACGTCGGGTGATTCCGGAAAGCGATTATTCCAGATCAACTCGACAATCCAGCGCAACCAGTGCTCGAGCCGTTCTTGACCGGTGAGGGTGCCTTGGTCGAAGATGTTGTCGAGGGAAATCACTCTTTGATTGATGATGTCTCGGCAAAGCGGATGGTCTTGCGTGAGCTCTTCCCATCTCTCACTGAAAAACTGAGTAATAAAATCGCGGTCATCGTCATCGAGCCAGAAGCACCAGCAGTCACGTTGTCCACGGATTTTGGGATCCTGACGCATTTCCGGCCAAGAGCCAACATGGTGCAGGGCAATGACTGAACATACAAGGAGAAGCCATGCTGACTCGGGCTCTTCACTCTCCGGCGAGAGGGTGTAGATGACATCGCCCTCCCTTGGTACACCAGGAATACGTGGCGTGTCATGGTAGGATTGGGATCCATCTGCGTGTTCGTCTACGTAGAGTTTTTATCCGCCATCAGCCGAACCCGAGGCTGATAGCATGAAAATGCTCTGCTGGGGTTTTTTGATCGGACGATACGGCTCAAAGCAGAGAATGCGAGCGAAAGGTGCCAGGGACGGATCAGTGAGGCCGAGATGGTTGAGCAGAGCTGCTTGATTCTCTTGGTAGGAATCAGTGAAACGGGGATATTCGTGCATGGCAGTGCTCCTCTGATAAAGGTGATTGGAAAGGTGCAGTCTTTCAGACTTTGTCTGAGAGATGACTTATCTTGGCGAGAAATGGCTGATTTGTCAAGGTTTTCTCCTTGAGTCAAAAATGGTATACTCAGACGGACTATAAGCACTCTTTGTGACCTATTATGGCGACTCTCTACACGCAGAAAGATAAAAATATCCGTTTAACCTGGGTGTACATTACCGGCTTTTTGCTGTTTGTTATCGGAGTTGGTTTTGTCTTTGCCCAAGCAATGAATTCGAGTGCTATCCTGTATGGCTGTGTTTTGTTTTCAACGGTCATGAGCATTGGCTCGTATTGGTGGAGCGACCGCATCGTATTATCCATGAGCGGTGCCAAGCCAGTTGAATTTCAGACAAACAAAGAACTCTATCGTATTGTAGAAAACCTGGCTATCACGGCTGGTCTTCCGATGCCCAAGCTCTATATTATTGAAGATAGTGCCATAAATGCTTTTGCTACCGGGCGTGATCCAGAGCATGGAGTGATTTGTTTTACAACGGGGATTCTCTCACGTCTTGATAAATCTGAAATTGAGGGAGTGGCGGCGCATGAACTCTCCCATATTGGCAATCGTGACACTCTTCTTTCGACCGTGGTGGTGATTCTGGTAGGATTTGTCGCGCTTTTGGCAGACTGGTTTCGGCACTGGGCATTTTTTGGAGGGAATCGAGATCGAGAGAGTGATAGTCGCTTGCAGATTATTTTCATTGTAGTCGCGCTCGTGCTTTCCATTCTTGCGCCAATTGCGGCCACACTCATGCAACTCGCTATCTCACGCAAACGGGAGTTCCTGGCTGATGCTTCCGGCGCGCTTCTGACTCGCTATCCCGATGGGCTGGCCTCAGCGCTTCAAAAAATTTCCGGGGATACTGAGCCGCTCGAGGCGGCCAATCGGGCAACGGCTTCTCTCTATATTGCCAATCCTTTCAAGGGAAACAAAGTGGCCAAGCTTTTTATGACGCATCCGCCTATGGAAGAGCGCATCGCTGCTCTCCGTGGCATGGATATCCCTTCCTAGAGAAAATATGTCCTCTCCCTATCAGGAATTCGCTCGTCAGGCTCGAGAGCGGTTTCTGGCCAAGCAAAAAAAGAATCTGGCCGAAGGTGTCCTTGGTCGTCAATCAGGGGCGTATGTTTTCACAGCTCACGCGCAACACAAGATGCGACAGTATGGTTTATCGGTACAGAAAGTGCGAGGAGTTATTCGTTCTCCCAAACGCAAAGAGACGGGTATCGCTCCCAAAACGGTAGCAGTCATGCAGCCTGTTTCTTCTAAGATGATTAACGGGAAGGAAACCTGGAAGCAGGAAGTGTGGGTCATGTTTCAGGAGCGGAATGTGTCTGCCGTGGAAAAAAATGGCTGGACGACGTCATTGTCATCTGGGCACGATATTCTTCAAACAAAGAGTATCCGAGTAATCAGTGCCTGGCGTTATCCGGGAGTGAGTCCGAAACGACATCCAATCCCCGCGGAAATTTTGCGAGAAATCGAAGAAGAGAGTATTTTAGAAGGAGAAGAAGAGGAAAATTTTTCAGTTGAATAAACTCCCCAATAAATAATACAGGTAGACTATGAGTGATCAAAAATCAGGAGAACAGTCACATTCTGAAGCGCCCTCGTCCGCGCCGGTTTTGGCCGGAAAATTTGATGCACAAGATATCGAGAAGCACAAAGGAATAGCTTGTCTCTCGTATATTTTTCTACTTTTCCTTGTCCCGCTCTTGACTGAAAAGGAGAGTAAGTTCGCTCAGTTTCATGCCAAACAAGGACTAGCTCTTTTCATCGTTTGGGTAGTTGTTGATTTGGTTTTGGGAGTTATTCCTGTACTCGGTTGGATGTTGATGCCCGTAGCCAATCTCTTCTTTACTATCGTGAGTATCATCGGAATCATCAAGACGCTTGGCGGAGAAGCGTGGGAAATCCCTGGGATATCTGTGATTACTAAAAAAATTAATTTGTAGTATCGTTCGAGAAAAATAAAAAATATGGCCGAATTACTTTCAATAGTGGCACTGGTTCTTTCTATTGTTGCCTGGCGTAATGTCTCGAGAATAGAGAGAGAGTGGGCAGAAAAAAAGAAGAGCCTTAGTGGGAGTATACAGTCGGCCGTCTCTATCGTTCAGACGCAAGAAGTCAGTCAGCCGGTGTCCGGCGTAGCTGTTCCGTTGCCACCAGTACCGACTCCACCAGTTTTTGTCCCTCATGAGCCAGGTCTAGGTCAACAAGCGTGGCGGTGGTTTTTGCATGATTGGCCGGTGAAGCTCGGAGCAATACTCTTTTTCCTCGCTATTGGTTGGGTCATTCCATATTATGCGTGGCAATTTATTCCACCAGCAGGGCGAGTTATGCTCGGCGTGGCTCTTGGTGTTTTGTTCCTTGGTTTTGGTACGAAGCGCATTCAACAATTTCGTAATCAAGGAAGTGTCTTTCTCTCTTTGGGTGCAGGTATTGTCTATCTTTCCATTGCGGCTGGACAGTTTCAGTATGATCTTTTTCCGCCAATACTCGCACTCGGATTCCTGTTCTTGACGACGGTTTTTCTCGCCTATGTAAGCGTTTCCGAGAAAACTCGTGCTTTGGTTTTTCTCGCGCTTTTCCTGGGCTCCAGTGCTCCATTTTTGGTTTATTCTCAAGCGAGTGATTTCATGAGTCTTTTCTCCTATCTCGCGATACTTTGCATGGGGGTACTCTGGGTAACTCGATTAACCGGATGGCGTGAACTCACCACGGCAGCTATTGTTGTGTATTGTTTTTACTCAATACCATACATTCTTGGTTTCGGGAGTGCGCCAGATGTCACGCACGCACTGTTTGCGACGTTCTTCGCGCTCATGTTCTTTATCTTCAGTATTTTCTCTTTGGTGTATGACCGGAAAGCTGAACCGGCTGATTTGATTGCTGCTTTGTTAAACGGTATTTTGCTTATCGGGTGGATTGATCAGGAAATTATTCCAGAAGCCAAAAGCTTTGTCGCGGTGATCGCTGCAGTCACAGCCAGCGTCGGAGCCTATGTGGTGTATGCATCGACACGTATCTTGGCACCCGTCATTGTTCATTCGGGAGTCGCAGTGCTTCTCCTCGCAGCAGCCACGGTCTATGAACTCGATGGACCACTCCTTAATATCGCGCTGACGCTTGAGGTTGCTCTGCTTGTAATCGGGCTACTTGCTTTCTTGGGACAGGTGGTAGCAGCAAAGCGAGCGAGCATCTTGTTTGTGGCGCCTCTCATCTTAGCACTTGATAATATTTCAAACTACGCTGCTGCCAGCGACATTTTCACCGCTGACTTCTTCGCCATCTTGGTGTTGACGTTGGCGCTTGGCGTAGCTGGATATCTCTTCGTTCGCAGTGACTGGGAACGAGATGGAGAGATTCACACAGAAAAACTTTCGGTTGGACTTTTCTGGTCTATTATAAGCGGATTGCTTGGGATGATTCTTTTCTGGCTTATGACGCATGTGGCGTGGAGTGATACGCTTGCGACGACGACAAGCCTGGCTGTCTATACACTGATTGGGCTGTACTATTATGTGTCTGGACGTGCGCGTGAATCCAAATCACGGAAACTTCTCGGCAGCGCCCTCCTTATTTTTGTGACAGCACACCTTCTCCTGGTTGAAATGGGAGCAATGAGCACGGAAGGTCGCATCATTGTATTTGCAGTCATTGGAATTTTGCTCATGAGCACCGCGTTTTTGGGACGGAAAAAAAGCAGTGATGTATAAGATGGCTAACTTTCTTCATCATACCAATATGCGGTATCTATTTCTCATCTTTACGGTGGTATTTTTTCCGGTTGGCGCTTTGGCTCAAGGCAATAAAGAATTATTGCTGGATGCAGAAAAAACGCTCTCTGTTTTCGAACAGATGCTCTCAGTCACTACTCCTGTCACGATTCCAACTGTGGTAGATATTCCAGTATCTGATCCAGCTTTTCGTGTGCATGATGCGGTGGTGTATGAAGTGACGACCAAACAATTTCAGCCGTTTCTTTATCGAGAAACACAGACTTTTTCTCGGGCTCAAGCAATGATAAACACTCTTGCTCAGCCGAGTATGGGGACAGTTTCTTCTCTCGTGGACGAGAACGGGGATACTTTGGCAGAATTTCCTGCGGAAGAAGACAGTTCATCGGTAGTTGAGCTCAGGGTGACATTCTCTCGACCCGTCAGCTTGTCTGGCTTTACTCTTTCTCTTGATCGGTATGTTGCACTGCCCCAATCAGTGGCTGTCTCGGTACCCAGTGCGGATGGTGTCAGTGCCCCTCGCATACTCCTGGCTCAGTCGAGTCTCTCGGGAACATCGGTGAGATTTCCCAAATTAACGATAAGCTCGTTGATCATCAAGCTCTGGTATGGTCAGCCGCTTCGTATTCGGGAGATAAACTTTCTTGAAGAAGATATTCCATCGATGAGTGAAAGCAGCGTGCGATTTTTGGCTCGTCCGGGTGAGCTATACACACTCTACGCCTATTCCGATGGGGGATACATGGCTCCGGTTGGTGAGTCGGCAAATCTAAAGGACGATAGAGATGTGAAGCGTCTCTCAGGAGGCACGATGACAGCTAATCCGCTCTATCGACCTGCGGATAGTGATGGTGATGGAGTGATTGATCGAAAAGATAATTGTGTCAGATTGGCCAACAGTGATCAGCGCGATGAGAATCATAATGGAAGGGGAGATGGGTGTGATGACTATGATCGGGACGGAGTGATGAATAGCCAGGATAATTGCCCAGCACATCCCAATCGGGTGCAGACAGATACCGATCGTGATGGTCAGGGTGATACATGTGATAGTGAGGAGAGTCGAGTGACAGAAAAATACGCGTGGATGCCATGGGTGGCTATCGGACTCGGTATCGTGGTAGTCGGAGGGCTCTTCGTCTCTGTATGGAAGAGATCTCGTCTGGCGTAATAAAAATTGAAATTTAATCGTATGTCGGAACAGCCTGTGTGTATATCGGAAGAACTCCAAAAGAAAGCGAAGTTTATCTTTGGTTTGCTTGGTCTCGGTTGTATCGGAATAATTGTGTATGGAGCGATAGCGAGTGAGGGTGCGAAGAATTGGCGTGGCGACCGTTTGGCAGAAAAGCAGGCAAGTCAAGCGGCCTTCCAAGCCAGGCAGGATGCGACGCAAAGAGTTCAGGTAAAGCCAAAGCCGGTAGCACCAGCACCGACGTCACCTGGAGCAGTACGGAATCAACAATCGACACCATCAGGAGAAGCGTCTCCTTACCAGCCTCTCGTTACCACTCCATCGAATACACAGAGTGATTATAATACAAATTTGATGATGAATTCTCTTGCGGAGACGATACTACGTGAATCAAGGATGTATTTTCAGGAGCATCGAACTTATCAAGGCTTTGCTGTGTCGGATCAGGGTATAGGATGTATTTCCGCTGTGGTGCGGGTGTCGCCAGCTGGTGACGCAATCTCAGCCGTTTTGATGGGAGACTGTCGCGAAGGACAAGGAAAGCTATACGGTTGTACTGATTCGATTTCTCAGTCTTTGGTAGCATTGAGTGAACAGGAGTATGCCGCATCTTTGTCTCAGTACGGACGTTGCGTGGGATGGTCACGAGGAGAATCTGCCTCGTCAGGAGCATCGGGCAAAGATATCCCAGAAGGACAGCCGGGTGTATCCGGGGGATTTGTCCCGGGGGCACAATCTCAATAAAAGAGCTTTTTGAAGAAAAAGAAGTGGCATGAATAAGCCACTTCTTTTTTTGTGCGCTTGACATTATTGCAAATTAGGTATATAATGTAATTTAAGGATACGGAAGAGAAAAGTGTTCGTTAACAACAGGAAGTTCTGGGCGGAGTGAGGAATCTCGGATCGTTTCGGGGTTTCTCACTCCGTCTGGAATATCAGACAGGAAATTTCGGCATTTTGCCATTAGCCATTAACAGTCTTACCTACGGAGGTATCACCATGAACACGAAACTTATTAGCCTGCTCCTTCTCGGCATTTCTCTTTTGTTGGGAGGGTGCGGCGGGCTGGGAGTTCAGCCGGACGGGTACGTGGTCGACCAAACAGGGAGAGCGCATCCGTACATCATCCCGCCGGGAAGGACGACGGGTGAACAGCTCTCCTGGCTCGAGCGGGAAGAGTATCAGAGGTGCGGACCGAATGCGGTTCGCGCGGACACCATCGCTGGTGTCGCGGTTGGCGCCACTCTTGGTGCAGTCCTGGCTGGCAGGTGTGCTCGTGCCACCGGAGCGGTGCTCGGTGGTGTCGGTGGTGGCGCACTGTCGTCGATGACTGTCGGACAGTACTGCAGTATGCTTCGGACCACTCGTGATCTGGTCACGCAGCAGATTGAGGACAATCGGGCGAAGTCGGCGTGTGTACACCGGCAAGGTGAACGAGACGGTAAGCAGTACAGTAGTACCGACTGCGTCTCGACCACTGGGCCTCGGCCCGGATACAACAACTTCCCTCGCTAGGAATAGGAGGGTATTGCAATAAGGAACGGCCAGGGAAGAATCTTTTCCCTCGGCCGTTTTTTCATTTTCCGGCAGGGCGGATGAGAGAGATACTGAGATTGAATGAATGAAAATTGTAACATGTCAGAGTTTGTCATTCCCGCGAAGGCGGGAATCTAGGAACCAATAGCCTCTGTTTTCTTCAAATAGAGAGTCTCTGGAACTTGGATTCCCGCCTTCGCGGGAATGACATCAAGGAAGAGCTTGTGCATGTAGTATATTTCTCCTTGCTTTGGGTATGCTTCTCTTGTACACTTCATTCTGGAATACAAAAATATTTTTCTATGAAAAACACCAAAATTGTCGCAACTATCGGACCAGCCTCAGAGGATAAAGAGATGCTGCGTCGGATGATTGGAGCGGGCATGAATGTTGCCCGACTCAATTTTTCACACGGTGAATACGCTTGGTTT